>JAHFVB010000275.1 GCA_023264755.1 Mycobacterium sp.
TCCTCGATCCACTTCAGCGCCGAGGGCACCTTGCGTGCGGCGAGCAGGAGGCACATGTCCTCGCGCATCGGCACCACCTTCTGGCCGAAGCCGCCGCCGGTGTCGCGCATGATGACTCGGACCCGGTGGGCGGGAATTCCGAGTAGCCGGGCCGAGAAGGCCCGTAGTTCGTGGGGTGTCTGGGTCGAGGCCCAGACGGTGAGTTCGGCTGTGCTGGAGGACCATTCGACGACCATGCCACGGGTTTCCATGGGCACCGGGACATACATCTGTTGGTAGACGTGCTCTTGGACGACGTGCGCCGCGTTGGCGAACAGTTCTTCGTCCGGCGGCATGCCGGCCATCCCACCCGCGACGTTGTCGGGATAGGCGGCGTGCACGGTCGCGTCCGAGTCCCGGGCCCTGCGGAAGTCGGCCACCGCGGGCAGCGGCGCGTAGTCGACCTCGACGAGATCCACGGCATCCTCGGCGAGGTACCGATCGTCGGCGATCACCAGCGCGACCGGGTCGCCGACGAACTTCACCTCTCCCTCGGCCAGCGGTGGACGCGGGGTGTCGGGGATGTCCTTGCCCGCGACGGCGTGCCAGGCCTCCCTGACGTCCGGATTCAGGTCGGCGGCGGTGAACACCGCGTGGACGCCGGGCAGGGCCAGGGCCGCGGTGGCGTCGATGCCCTCGATGGTCGCGTGGGCGTAGGGGCTGCGCACGAAGCAGGCGTGCAGCATGCCGGGGCGCGTGACGTCGTCGACGAAGGTGCCCTTGCCGGTGAGCAGTCGATCGTCCTCGACGCGCGCGACTCTGGTGCCGGCGTATCGGGGCACGACCGACTCGGCGGAAGGTGTGGTGGCGGTGCTCACCGGGCCGTTCGCTCCCCTCGATCACTTTCGCGGGTAAGTGACGGGCGTCACTCGTCGCTGCGAAGTTCCGCTAGCGTACAAGAGAAGCGCAATGGCGAAAAGCGAGAGTGACATTTCCGCTGGTCGGCACGCCACCCGTCGGACTGCTCGGGTTCGGTTCTGGGGCGGCTACCGGTGCCGCGTAGCGCCTTCGAAGCGGTGCGCCAGCGCCAGCATGGCCGCGACGGCCAGTTTGATCTCTTCGGCGGTCAGGTCGAGGCCCGCGACTCCGATGAGGATGAGCTCGGACAGCAAGTCGTCGGAGGTACGGCAGCACCGGTCCGCGATCATCATGTCCACGTAGGCATCGAGGGCCTCGTGCGAGCGGCGCTCGCCGAGTTCGGCCGCCCACTGCGCTAGCAGGTTCCAGTCCGAGGCCGGGAAGCCGAGCCGAGCGCACATGGCCCGAACCGAACGGGTCTCGTCGACGTGATGCGGCATGCTCATGGTTTGGCCTCCGGTGTCGATGCTAGGCCGAACTCGCGCCGGCGTGGGCGGTCCGCTCGACGGCCAATGGCCCCAACGGAAGCGCCGGACGACGCTTCGAAGGCCCGCTGAGCAGCAACGACTTTGGCGGACGTCGTCCGATTCCAGGCGGCCCGTGGTGCGGGCGCGTGACGAAGGCAACTGTTCAGTTGCCCACGAAACGCCCGCGGTAGGCCCCGAAGCGGTCGGCGAGCTCGGCTACGTCGAGCCCGAGTTCGGCCGGGGCGTAGCTGACCCCGCCGTGGCGGCCGCGCGGATGTGCGGCGCAGAACCCCGCCATCGCCGCCTTGGCGCGCTCGTCGAGGGGCTGTCCGGCCAGGGCGTAGATCGCGGCGACGGTGCCTTGCTCGTCGGCCATGAAGTCGTCGAACGTCACGTCGATGGACTGAGCGGCCGGCAGTAGGTCGCGCTCGCGCAGACAGCCGTCGAGGAGCGCATCGGCGCGGTCGACCCAATGGCGGGAGAGCTTGACCGGGTCGGGGTGGTCGCACGCCATCCGGGCCGAGTAGCAGATCATCGTCGCCATCGATTGCACGACCTCGACCGGGTCTCGATGCGTCACGACGAAGGTGGCGTCGGGGAAGGTCTTGACGAGCACCGGGAACTGCTCGAGGTGCTGGGGAGACTTCAACACCCAGCGGGTGCCGCCGCGCAGAAACTGCATCGCCTGCATCGACCGCTTGAGGTAGGCGTACGACTGCGTTTGGTCGCGCGACTTGTAGTGCGCGCCGTAGTCCGGAACGTGGTGGGTGGTTTCGAACAGCATGCCGGAGACGTCGTTGGCCAGCAGTTGGATTTCTTCGTGGGCGTGGTCGACGGTCATCTCGTGCATGCGCTTGAACTCGGGCATCGAGGTGTTGACGATGTCCAGCCCGGCCGCGCAGCGGTCCCGGCGCGGCTGCGGGGCGGGTTCGTCGGGCGCGGGGAAGGGTTCGAGGCTTTCCCAGTAGGGCAGGTACCGGATTGCCGGGTCGGCGGCGATCAGGTTGTGCAGATGGGTGGTGCCGGTGCGGGGTAACCCGCAGATGATGATGGGCCGCTCGATCGCGACGTCGTCGATCTCCGGATGGGCGGCGACGAGCGCTTCCAGTCGTAGCCGGTTGACCAGGTGTCCCACCAGTTGTTCGAACGCCATCGCCGTGCCCACGTCGGAAAGCTCGGCCTGCGAGACGAGCGAGCCACACAACACCTCGAGCCGCTCCCGGAAGGACGGGTCGCCCCAGTCATCGAGTCCCGTACGCTCGATTGCCGTCCGCTGCAACATGTCCGGGCTCAGAGTAAGCGTCGCACCATACGCCGCGAGGCCGGCGCGCATCGGCCGCGCCGCCTCCGGGAAGCGCGGCTGGGCCAGGTCGGTGAGGTGGATGGGCGCGGGCCGGCTCATGCGGACGCCTCGGCAAGGTTCACCACGCGGCACACCGGACGGGCCGGGGTCTGCTCCGGCAGGAACCAGCGCAGCCAGATGAGCCCCTTGCGGTGTCCGGCGGTGGAGACCCAGTTCGGATGGCCGGGATCCTGGTCGCTGATCACGACGCGCCACGATCCGTCGGCCTCGTAAGTGATTTCGGCGCCGTTGATGGTGACGCGCTCGCTGGTGAAGTCGTAGGTGTGCAGGAACGGGTTCCACAGACACAGATTCCAGAAGGCGCACTCCGGGGAGCTGCCCTCGACGACCAGCGCCTGGCCGGGTTCGAGCTCGAAGGCGCCCATGGCGTACGAGGCGTCGCCGGCCGCCCAGCCGTAGGTCTGCGTGGGAACCGGGTACGGCTGGTGAATCTCGTTGGGCGGCTCCACCTTCGTCGGGAGGAACGACAACTGCTCGTGTAGCCAGGTCCGCGCCGCGCGCAGCCGCCTGGTCATGTCGGCGCGGTCCTCGTGGCGGCGCTGAGGGGCGTCGACGGCTTCGATCTTCCAGTGCGCGCGCCGGGCGGTGTCGCGGGCGGTGACGTAGTCGCGTGTCAGTGCGAACACCGCGTCGGGTTCCAGCTTGAGCCAGCTGCCGGTCGGCGGCGTCGGGCTGATGGTGAATTCGAAGTTGCCGTCCTCGTCGAACTCCAGTGCGCGGTCGTTGATCGTGTCGACGATGCGGTCGCTGTACCGTCCGTCGTCCGGTCCCCCGTAGACCGTCATCGACAGGTAGACCGAGTCGCCGCGATTGCCCGTGACGCGGTAGGTCCGGTTCGGGTCGATGGGGCAGAGTTGGTAGAAGGCATCGGAATTGTCACCGCCCCACTTCAGGTACGGGCCGATCACGTCCACCAGCCGCGGGCGTTCCCGCTCGTTCCAGACGTAGGCGTCGACGGCCACCCGAAGCAGGCTGAACGCCAGTCGGTAGCCGTCGAGCAAGTCGGCTTCAGCCAGCGGTGGGTCCGCGTCGAGCAGCTTTCGTTCGACCGCGCGGACCTCGTCGAGGAGCCCCCCGAAGGCCGTGGAGAGCGCCGTAGCCAGGTCGGTGGAGGGGTCGGCGGCCGGGTTCGAGTCGGGGTGCGCTTCGGTCATGGGAGCTCCTGATCGCGACGGTGCGAATCGTTACACGGCATAACGTAATGCGTCGACGACGTGGAGCGCACGGATTTCTAGGAGTTGGCTGCCCACGTGTCGTAACCGGCGCGGGCGCACGCATACCGGCAGGTGGAGCCCCCTGTCAGGATTGAACTGACGACCTTTCGCTTACAAGGCGAGTGCTCTACCACTGAGCTAAGGAGGCCTGAAGTAGCGCCAAGCCTATCGGGTCACTCGTCGTGGTCGATGATGCGCTGCGACGGGATGGGTTGGGGAGGCAAGCGCCGGCCGGGCCGTCGACCCGGGAACGGAATCCGGTCGGCGATGTTGCTCAACGGATTGACCACCGAACTGAGCGTGACCACGGCCTCGCGGAGCGTCTCGATGGTCGGGGCCAGGGCCTCCAAGCCGGGCGCCAGTCGGTTCAGGGTGTCGGCGACGTCGGCCAACTGTTCGAGCGGCCCGTTTCGGGCGGTGAGCTTGTCCACCAGCCCGCCCTCCGCGAGCAGCCGGTCGGCCAGCCCGTCCTCGGCCAGCAGGCGCTCGACCAGGCCGTCCTCGTCCAGTAGCTGATCGACGAGCCCACCGGGTTCGATGGCGCGCATCAACCCGCCGTCCTGCTCGGTGAGCCGGTCGAGCACACCGCCGGGGGCTGTTAGCCGGTCCACCAGCCCGCCTGGGCGCAGTAGCCGATCCAGCGGACCGTCGGGGGCGAGGGCGCGCCCGAGCGGCTGATCCTCGTCGATCAGATGGGCCAGCCGGTTGGCTCGCACCATGGCGTCGTCGATGCCAAGGAAGTGCGCTACGGACCCCGGACCAGCACCGGAACCGGGCTCGCCGAGCGCGCGCTTGGCGACTCCAAGCGCGTTGGTGGCCACGTTCAGGCCTACGTCGGTGACGGCCAGGCCGATGCGCGCCGGGGCGGTGGCGAGGTCGACCATGGCTTTGCCGAGGTTCATCAGCCCAGTCTATGGCCCTGATCACATCGCACCGGCGGACTTGGCGCGGCGAAGCTTGGCTGTGATGGTGCTGTGAGGAACTCACAGGAAGCTCACAGCCGCTACGCAGTCGCAGTCCAAGCGAGTGAGAGGACATTGATGACATGGCCATGGCTGCACTGCCCGAAAGCGTCCCCGAGGCGAGAGTCCTCGTCGTCGACGACGAGAGCAACATCGTTGAGTTGCTGTCGGTGAGTTTGAAGTTCCAAGGCTTCGAGGTGCACACCGCCTCGAACGGCCCCGCTGCATTGGACAAGGCGCGCGAGGTCAAGCCCGACGCCGTCATCCTCGACGTGATGATGCCCGGCATGGACGGGTTCGGCGTGCTCCGCAGGATGCGCGCCGACGGCATCGATGCGCCCGCACTCTTCCTGACCGCGCGAGACACGCTGCAGGACAAGATCACCGGCCTGACGCTGGGCGGCGACGACTACGTGACCAAGCCGTTCAGCCTCGAAGAGGTGGTGGCCCGGCTGCGCGTCATCCTGCGCCGGACCGGCCGCGGCGTCGAAGAGCCGCGCACCGCGAAGCTGACGTTCGCCGACATCGAGCTCGACGAGGACACCCACGAGGTGTGGAAGGCGGGCGAGCCGGTCTCGCTGTCGCCGACCGAGTTCACCCTGCTGCGGTACTTCATCATCAACGCCGGCACGGTGCTCTCCAAGCCCAAGATCCTCGACCACGTGTGGCGCTACGACTTCGGCGGTGACGTCAACGTCGTCGAGTCCTACGTGTCCTACCTCCGCCGCAAGATCGACACCGGCGAGAAGCGTCTGCTTCACACGCTGCGCGGGGTCGGGTACGTGCTGCGCGAGCCGCGGTAGTTCCTCCGAAGTTCGCGAACAATAGGGGTATGGCAAGAACTGGTGGGCGTGGCATACCCCTGCGACTCGGGCTGGTGGCCGCCACCCTGGTCCTGGTGGCGTGCGGACTGCTCGCATCGGGGGTGGCCGTCACCTCGATTCTGCGGCACAGCCTGATCAGCCGCGTGGACCAGACGTTGCTCGACGCCTCGCGAGGGTGGGCTCAGGCCCCCCGTCGGCTGCCGTCCACTCCGGTGGAGGGACCCAACCCGGCGCGGCCGCCGTCGAATTTCTACGTGCGCGGCATCGATCCGGACGGGCGCGTCTGGATGGCCGTCAACGACCGCGAGGCCGAGCCCGCGTTGCCCGACGACAACAACGTCGGCCCGGTGCCGGTGACCGTCGGCTCCGTCGACCACTCGACCGTGCAGTGGCGCGCGATGACGGTGCGTGGCCAGCGCGGAGAACTGACCACCGTGGCGATCGACCTGTCCGACGTGTCGTCGACCGTGCGCGCACTGGTGTGGTCACAGGTGGGGATCGGTGTCGCCGTGCTCTTGGTGATCGGCGTGGCCGGCTTCGCGGTGGTGCATCGCAGCCTGCGTCCGCTGGTCGAAGTCGAGCAGACCGCCGCCGCGATCGCCGCCGGGGAGCTCGATCGCCGCATCCCGCAGCGCGACTCGCGAACCGAGGTGGGCCGACTGTCGTTGGCGCTCAACGGGATGCTCACCCAGATCCAGCGTGCGCTGGCCTCTTCGGAGGCTTCGGCCGAACATGCGCGCACCTCCGAGGACCGGATGCGCCGCTTCATCACCGACGCCAGCCACGAACTGCGCACCCCGCTGACCACCATCCGCGGTTTCGCCGAGCTCTACCGCCAGGGCGCCGCGCGCGACGTCGAAATGCTGATGAGCCGCATCGAGAGCGAGTCGCGGCGCATGGGCCTGCTGGTCGAGGACCTGCTGTTGCTGGCGCGGCTGGATGCGCAACGGCCATTGGAAAGGCACCGAGTCGACCTACTGGCGTTGGCCAGCGATGCCGTCCACGATGCGCAGTCGATCGCGCCCCAGCGTCCGATCACCCTGGAGGTTTTCGACGGCCCCGGTACCCCGGAGGTGATGGGTGACGACGCGCGGCTGCGTCAGGTGCTCGGGAATCTGG
>JAHFVB010000276.1 GCA_023264755.1 Mycobacterium sp.
TTCGGGGTGCCGATCATGACCTACATCGGCGTCGTCGCGCTGGTCATCGGTGCGGTGTTCTGGGCACTCGGGGCCGCGGGCCACGCCGTTGGTGGTCGGCGAGTCTGGTACTAGCGGCCGCCGCGCAGTGCTGCGAGCGTCATCGCTCGCAGCACTGCGCGCGTGGAGTCCGAGTCGGCTCCGGGCCGCACGCTGTGTGACGTGGAGTTGAGCAGCCCGAAGGTGGCGTGTGCCATCAGCCGGGCGTCGGCTTCGTCCAGCGTGCCGTCGAGCCGGCGTAGTACGTCCACCCAGAGTTCGACGTACTGACGCTGGGCCTTGCGGACCTGTCGCTTGGCCGTCGTCGGCAGATGGTCGAGGTCGCGGTCCTGGATGCGGATCAGGTTGGATTCGCCGAGCGCGAAGTCGAGGTGGAAGTCGACGAGCCCGTCGAGCGCGGCTTCCGGTGAGGTGGCGTTGGCGACGACGTCGGTGGCCCCGGCCAGAAGTCGCGTACTGATGCCCACCAGCAATTCGACGAGCAGCGCCTCCTTGTTGGGGAAGTGGCGGTAGATCGCCGGGCCGCTGACTCCGGCCGCTGCGCCGATGTCTTCGAGTCGCACGGTGAGGAAGCCGCGTTCGGCGATCAATCGTTCGGCGGCGGCGACCAGCTGGGAGCGCCGGTCGGACTTGGCTCTACTGCGGCGCGTCTCCGCGGGTTGAGCTACGGCCACCGGCCCGCCTCCCATCGCGGATCTGGACAGTTCGGTTAATGATGACTAACATACCACCAGTTAGTCGCCATTAACTCAACTGAATGGGTAGCCCTTGTCCACACGGGTATCGCATCGAGCTCAGCACCTCGAGCTGGTCGCGCAGTTGCGCACGAAGTTGGCGACCGCCGCCCTGGGCGGATCGGAGCGGGCCAGGGCCCGTCACGTCGAGCGGGGCAAACTGCTGCCGCGCGACCGCGTGGACGGACTGCTGGATCCCGGCAGCCCCTTCCTGGAGTTGACGCCGCTGGCCGCCAACGGCATGTACGACGACGAGTGCCCCGGCGCGGGGCTGATCGCAGGCATCGGCCGAGTGTCGGGCCGGGAGTGCATGATCGTGGCCAACGACGCGACGGTGAAGGGCGGCACCTACTACCCGATCACGGTCAAGAAACACCTTCGCGCGCAAGAGATTGCAGGTCAGAACCGGCTGCCGTGCCTCTACCTCGTCGACTCCGGTGGCGCGTTCCTGCCGCGCCAGGACGAGGTGTTCCCCGATCGCGAGCACTTCGGCCGGATCTTCTTCAACCAGGCCACGCTCAGCGCCCAGGGCATCCCGCAGCTCGCGGCCGTGCTCGGTTCTTGCACCGCGGGCGGCGCCTACGTCCCCGCCATGAGCGACGAGGCCGTCATCGTGCGCAATCAGGGCACCATCTTCCTGGGCGGCCCGCCGCTGGTGAAGGCGGCCACCGGCGAGGAGGTGACCGCCGAGGAGCTCGGCGGCGGCGACCTGCACTCCAAGGTCTCTGGGGTCACCGACCATCTCGCGCGCGACGACCGGGACGCCCTGCGGATCGTCCGCAACATCGTGGCAACGCTGGGCCCCCGGCAACCCGCCCCGTGGGACGTCAGCCCCACGGTCGACCCGATCGCCGACCAAACCGAGCTCTACGACGTCGTGCCCACCGACTCGCGGGTGCCCTACGACGTCCACGAAGTCGTCACCCGCATCGTCGATGGCGGCGAGTTCTCGGAGTTCAAGGCCGAGTACGGCGCGACCCTGGTCACCGGGTTCGCTCGCATCCACGGCCATCCGGTCGGCATCGTCGCCAACAACGGCGTGCTGTTCGGCGAATCGGCCATGAAGGGTGCACATTTCATCGAGCTCTGCGACAAGCGGTCGACGCCGCTGCTGTTCCTTCAGAACATCGCGGGCTTCATGGTCGGCCGCGACTACGAGGCGGGCGGCATCGCCAAGCACGGCGCGAAGATGGTGACGGCCGTCGCCTGCGCGCGGGTACCCAAGCTGACCGTCGTCATCGGCGGCTCCTACGGTGCCGGCAACTACTCCATGTGTGGACGCGCGTACTCGCCACGCTTCTTGTGGATGTGGCCCAATGCCCGGATCTCGGTGATGGGCGGAGAGCAGGCGGCCTCGGTGCTCGCGACGGTGCGCGGCGACATGACCCCGGACGAAGAAGCGGCGTTCAAGACCCCGATCCGCGAGCAATACGAACGTCAGGGCAATCCCTACTACTCCACGGCGCGGCTGTGGGACGACGGGATCATCGATCCGGCCGACACCAGAACGGTGGTGGGACTGGCGCTTTCCGTCGTCGCCCAGGCGCCGCTGGAGCCGGTTTCCTACGGCGTCTTCAGGATGTGACTCAGAAGATGACACAGAGCTTCGACACCGTCTTGGTGGCCAACCGTGGGGAGATCGCAGTACGAGTCATTCGTACGTTGCGTGCCATGGGCATTCGTTCCGTCGCGGTCTACAGCGATGCCGACGCCGGCGCCCGGCACGTCGCAGAGGCCGACGTCGCAGTCCGCCTCGGCCCCGCGCCTGCGCGGCAGAGTTACCTCGACATCGCCGCAGTCGTCGGGGCCGCCGTGCGCACCGGGGCCCAAGCCGTGCACCCGGGGTATGGATTCCTCTCCGAGAACGCCGACTTCGCCGCCGCGCTCAACCGAGCCGGGATCGTCTTCATCGGGCCGCCCGCACACGCCATCGCCACCATGGGCGACAAGATCGCCGCCAAGGCGGCCGTCTCGGCATTCGGGGTGCCCGTCGTGCCCGGCTGCTCGCGGCCCGGACTGACCGATCAGGAGCTGATCGACGGCGCTCGGGACGTGGGGTACCCCGTGCTGGTCAAACCCTCGGCCGGGGGTGGCGGCAAGGGCATGCGCATGGTCGAACGCCCCGCCGACCTACCGGCGGCCCTGGTCTCCGCGCGTCGCGAGTCGGCCGCGGCCTTCGGTGACGACACGCTCTTCCTGGAGCGGTTCGTGTTGGTGCCCCGGCACATCGAGGTACAGGTGCTGGCCGATGGTCATGGCAACGTGATCCACCTCGGCGAACGCGAATGCAGCTTGCAGCGCCGCCATCAGAAGGTCGTCGAAGAGGCGCCGTCGCCGTTGCTGGACCCGGTTACCCGCAGCCGGATCGGGGCAGCCGCGTGCGACACCGCCCGCAGCGTCGACTACGTGGGTGCGGGCACGGTCGAATTCATCGTCTCCGCAAAGGCACCCGACGAGTTCTTCTTCATGGAGATGAATACTCGGCTACAGGTCGAGCATCCCGTCACCGAGCTCGTCACCGGGCTCGACCTCGTCGAGCTCCAGGTACGCATCGCGGCGGGGGAGCGGCTGGCCATCGCGCAAGACGACGTGACGATGACGGGTCACGCCATCGAAGCGCGGCTCTACGCCGAAGATCCGGCCCGCGACTTCCTGCCGACCGGGGGGGTGGTGCTGGACGTCGTCGAGCCACGCTCTGTGCGAATCGATTCGGGAATCCGCGCCGGCACCGTCGTCGGCAGTGACTACGACCCCATGCTGGCCAAGGTCATCGCACACGCGGTCGACCGGCCGGCGGCGTTGGCGGCGCTGGACCGCGCGCTGGCCGAGACCGCAGTGCTCGGAGTCGTGACCAACGTCGACTTCCTACGGTTCCTGATCGCCGATCCCGAAGTGGCCCAGGGCCTTCTGGACACCGGCCTGCTGGACCGACGTGTCGGTGACTATCACCCGCCGCCAGCCGGCGACGACCAGTTCGCCGCCGCGGCGACCTACCGCTGGCTGCAGCACTTCCAGCGGGCTACCGACGACCCGTGGTCGGTGCCATCGGGCTGGCGGATGGGCGAACCCGCGGCCACCGTGCTCCGGTTGCGCTCGCGCGAGCGCACCGCCCACGTCCACATCGTCGGTACGCCGCAGGCCGCTACGGTCACCGTCGAAGGCGGTGGAACACGTTCGCTGACCGCAACTCTCGAGCAGTCCGAGTTGACGGTCACGGTGGACGACGTACGGGGGCGCTACCGCGTAGCCGATGCCCACGGCCAGCTCTGGCTGGCCGGTGACGACGGCGTCACCCTGCTCGAAGAAGTGCGCGAACCACCCGTTCGGCCCGACGCCGAACACAGCGGCGACGCGGAGCTCGTCAGCCCCATGCCGGGCGCAGTGGTCGCCGTCGGAGTCGAAGACGGGGGGACGGTAGCCGCGGGCGACGTCGTCGTCGAGCTGTTTGTCGCCATCGGCGACCAAGTCAAGGTGGGCCAGCAGCTGGCCCGAATCACCTTGGCAATCCAGGAGTCCCAGCCATGAGCAGTCAGCGAGAAGCGGAGCGAAACGCACATGAGCAATAGTCTGTCCACCGGCAACCTGCCGGACCACTACGAGCTGCTGGCCAAGACCGTCCGCGAGTTCGCCAAGACCGTCGTCGCCCCGGTGGCCGCCAAACACGACGCCGAACACTCGTTTCCGTACGAGGTCGTCGCAGGCATGGCCGACATGGGGCTCTTCGGACTGCCGTTCCCCGAGGAGTACGGCGGCATGGGTGGCGACTACTTCGCGCTGTGCCTGGCGTTGGAAGAACTCGGCAAGGTCGATCAGAGCGTGGCGATCACGTTGGAAGCCGGAGTGTCCCTGGGGGCAATGCCGGTGTACCGCTTCGGAAACGATGCCCAGAAGGACGAGTGGCTACCGCTGCTGACCAGTGGCCGGGCGCTAGGCGCCTTCGGGCTCACCGAGGCCGGCGGCGGCTCCGACGCGGGTGCGACGAGGACCACCGCCAAGCTCGACGACGGGCACTGGGTGATCAATGGCTCCAAGCAGTTCATCACCAACTCGGGTACCGACCTCACCAAGTTGGTCACCGTCACCGCGGTGACTGGTGAACACGACGGAAGGAAGCAGATCTCCTCGATCCTGGTTCCGGTGCCCACCAAGGGATTCACCGCCGAGCCGGCCTACGACAAGGTGGGCTGGAACGCGTCGGACACCCACCCGCTGAGCTTCGACGACGTGCGGGTACCGCAGGAGAATCTGCTGGGCGAGCAAGGTCGGGGCTACGCCAACTTCCTGCGCATCCTCGACGAAGGCCGCATCGCGATCGCCGCGCTGTCGGCGGGCGTCGCCCAGGGCTGCGTGGACGAATGCGTCAAGTACGCCAAGGAACGCCAGGCGTTCGGCGCGGCCATCGGTACCTATCAGGCGATCTCGTTCAAGATTGCGCGGATGGAGGCCCGGGCCTACACCGCCCGCACCGCCTACTACGACGCCGCGTCAATGATGTTGGCGGGCAAGCCCTTCAAGAAGGCTGCGTCCATCGCCAAGCTGGTCGCCAGCGAGGCGGCCATGGACAACGCCCGCGATGCCACGCAGATCTTCGGCGGCTACGGCTTCATGAACGAATACCCGGTCGCGCGGCACTACCGGGACAGCAAGATACTCGAAATCGGCGAGGGCACCACGGAAGTGCAGTTGATGCTGATCGCGCGGGAGGCGGGGCTGTGACCGAGCAGCGCATCGTCACTCAACGAGGGTTGTGGTTCGAGGAGTTCGAACCGGGCGTGCTCTACCAACACCGGCCGGGCCGCACCATCACCGAAGCCGACAACGTGCTGTTCACCACCCTGACGATGAACACCCAAGCGCTGCATCTGGATGCCGCGTTCGCCGAGGCGCTGCCACCGTTCCATCAGCGACTGGTGAACTCGATGTTCACGTTGTCCACCCTGGTGGGGCTTTCGGTGGCGCAGCTGACCCAGGGCACCATCGTCGGCAACCTTGGCTTCAGCGACGTGGCGTTCCCCAAGCCGCTGTTCCACGGCGACACGCTCTATGCCGAGAGCGAGGTGCTCGACAAGCGGCTGTCCAAGAGCCGTCCCGGTGAGGGCATCGTCACCTTCACACACATCGGTCGCAACCAACACGGTGACGTCGTCGCGACGGCCTCGCGAAAGACGATGGTGCGCACCCGTCCGGAAGGAGAGGTGTAGTGGCGCTGGGGAACAACGGGCCAGGTTGGCTCTTCTGTCCGGCCGATCGACCGGAGCGCTTCGCCAAGGCCGCCGCGACCGCCGACGTGGTGATCCTCGACCTCGAAGACGGTGTCGCGGCCAGGGATCGCGAGGCCGCGCGGGCCGCGCTGGTCGCCACGCCGCTCGACCCCAGTCGGACCGTGGTGCGAATCAACCCCGCCACGACACCCGATCACGCGCCGGATCTCGAGGCGCTCAAGGCCACCGACTACACCACGGTGATGCTCGCCAAGACCGAAACCGCAGCCCAGGTTGCTGCGCTCGCCCCGCTGGACGTCGTCGTGCTGGTCGAAACCCCGCTGGGAGCCTTGGCCGTCCCCGAGACCGCGCGGGTCGACAACGCGTTTGCCGTGATGTGGGGCGCGGAGGATCTGTTCGCCGCGACCGGTGGCACCGCGAACCGCTGGCCGGACGGCCGCTACCGCGACCTCGCCGTGCACGTTCGTTCGCAGTCGCTGTTGGCCGCCAAGGCCTACGGACGGATGGCGCTGGACTCGGTGTACCTCGACATCAAGGATCTCGCCGGGTTGCGCGCCGAAACCGACGACGCCGTTGCGGTCGGGTTCGATGCGAAGGTCGCCATCCACCCGACCCAGGTCGCCGTCATCCGGGCCGGCTACGCGCCGACCGAGCAACAGACGGCCTGGGCACGCCGAGTCCTCGACGCCGCCCGCAGTGAGCGGGGGGTCTTCCAGTTCGACGGCCAGATGGTGGACATGCCGGTGCTGCGGCGGGCCGAGCGCATCGTCGCGTTGACCCCGCCGGCCTGACGGTCGTCCGCGGGCGGCCCGACACGCGACGACGTTGCTTGCGATGCG
>JAHFVB010000277.1 GCA_023264755.1 Mycobacterium sp.
CCACCACTCTGGAGCGCATCGACGCGGTGACGGTCGAAGAAGTCAACGCGGTGGCCCGGCAACTGTTGAGCAAGCCGATGGGCGCTGCCGTGCTCGGGCCGCACCGGTCCAGGCGGTCGCTGCCGAAACCGCTTCGGGCGCTGGCCGGTTGACGTCGGTGACGTCGGTGATGCCGGTGACGTCGTTGCCGCGGCGCCGGTTCCTCGTCGGCGGAGTCGCGGTGGCGGCGTTGGCCGCGTGCTCGACGAAGCCGACCCTCGTCGATCCGGTCGAGCCGCTGCCGGCCCTCGAAGATCGGATCGCGCTACTGGAACAGCGCCACGACGCGTTCGCGGGGGTGTACGCCGTCGACGTCGACTCCGGTCGGTCGGTGGCGCACCGCGCGGACGACCCCTTTGCCATGTGTTCGACGTTCAAGGGTTACGCGGGTGTTGCAGAAGTCGGCCCAGGCCGAACTCAAGCTGACCGATTCGGTGACCATCGCCGCCGCCGACGTCGTGCCCAACTCTCCGATCACCGGCGACAAGGTCGGGCAGTCGATGACGATGGCCGAGCTGTGCGCGGCGGCATTGCAGCACAGCGACAATACGGCGGGTAATTACCTGCTGCGCGCCATCGGGGGACCCCAGGCCATCACCTCCTTCGCCCGCACCATCGGGGACGACAAGACCAGGTTGGACCGCTGGGAGACGGCACTGAACTCGGCCGAGCCCGGTGACCCGCGCGACACCAGCACGCCCCGCTCACTCGGAGCGGGCTATCTCAAGCTGTTGACCGGCGACGCGCTGGGCAAGGCCGAACGCGGCCAGCTCGAGGCGTGGATGCGTGCAAATCAGACCTCGAGCATGCGCGCCGGGCTTCCGCGGGGGTGGGCGACGGCCGACAAGACCGGCAGCGGCGACTACGGCAGCACCAACGACGTCGGGATTGCGTACTCGCCCGACGGTCGGCGGGTGCTGTTGGCGTTCATGACGCGGTCGCGGACCGACGAGCCGAAGGCCGAATCCAATCGTGGGCTGATCGCCGAGCTCACGACGCTGGTGTTGCCGTATCTGACGGGCCCGGGTTAGGTCGGCTCTCGATCATCGGCATCAGGTAGTTCTGGACGTAGGCGCGGGTGTCGTCCAGGGTGGTGAGGTTGATGCTGGTGTGTGGGGTGACCAGGAACGACAGCGTGAGTCGGGTGTGGAGCTCGGCGACGGTGCGGAGGTGGCGGTCCTGTTCCGGCGTGATGGCGGCAGTGCCGTGGATGCGCGCCCGCAGTAGGGCCACCGACTGCTCGGTGGCGTAGTCGAGAATGGCTCCGGCATCGATGGTCAGGCTGGGCAGAATCGTCTCGGGCTCGGTGCGAAGCAGCTTCCGGATCAGCGAGTGGTCCCGGAGGAACGACACGGTGAACACCGTGCCGTAGACCAGGCTGTCCTCGAGCGTCTTGGCGCGGGCATGGGCCTGTGCGCTACCCGCCATGAAGCGGCGGGCCTCGGCCAGTACCACGGCGTCGATGAGCACGGCCTTCGAGGGAAAGCGTCGATACAGCGTGGCCCGGCCGACGCCGCTGCGCCGGGCGACGTCTTCCATCGTGGTGCGGCGGATGCCGACGAGTTCGGCCTGCTCGAGGGTGGCTTGCAGGATGCGGGCGGTGAGCTCGTCGGGCTCGAGGAGTTGAGCGAGCAGCGCGGGATCGGGTTCAGCCAGGCGCCGGACGAACTCCTCGGTCCGGTTCGGCGCTGAATTCGACGACATCCGAATCCTCCTTGCCCGTCCTGGTCTGGTCGTCGTATGGTGGCGTTCGAGCCGATGAGACATTAATAGTCTCTTTGTATCAGCAGGCTCATGCTAGCCGTCGTCCCGGTGGGAGGGGTGGGAATGGGCGTTGGACTGTGGGCGCGGTGGGCGACCATGCACGGCGTGCCGCGGGCCTTCATGGTGAGGCAGGCGCGCCGCGGCGATCCGCTGGGTCGACTGATCACCAACCATGGACGTGGCCAAGATCCCTACCCGATGATGGAAGCGCTCAGAGCGCGCGGTCCGCTGGTCCGGTCGCCGTTCGTTTGGGCCACCGCCGATCATCGAATGTGTCGGGAAATACTGCGGGACAAGAACTTCGCCGTTACTGCACCCTCTGACGTGGAACTGCCGAAGCCGTTGCGATCGTTGCTGGTAAAGACCGATCCCGGGGTCGCCAATCCCGTCGAGCCACCCGCGATGGTGGTCGTGAATCCGCCCGATCACACGCGCTACCGGCAACTGGTGGCTAGGAGCTTCACCCCACGCGCCACGGATACCCTCGGAACTCGGGTGGCCGAAGTGACCTGGCAGCTGATCGAGCGACTCTCCGGTAGTCCGAATCCGGATCTGATCCCCGATTTCGCCGAGCAGCTGCCCGTCGCGATCATCGCCGAGATCCTCGGCCTGCCGTCCGACGTGTACGGCCGCTTGTTGGACTGGGGACACTGCGGAGCGCCGCTGCTGGACATCGGGATCGGGTGGAAGACGTACCGCAACGCCATCGACGGCCTTGGCGGCATCGACGACTTTCTGCTGGAGCACTTCCGTCAGATGCGTGCGGCAGGCCAGGACGGCAACCCGTTCAGTGCGATGGTCGCCGACGACACGCTTACCGACCGCGAGCTCACCGCGAATGCCGCGCTGATACTCGGGGCGGGTTTCGAGACCACCGTGAACCTGATCGGCAATGGCATCGTCCTACTGCTCGAGAACCCCGACCAGCTGGCCCGCTTGCGTGCCGAACCAGAGTGGTGGCCAACCGCCGTCGAGGAAATCCTGCGGCTGGACAGTCCCGTCCAGATGACGGCGCGCACCGCCCGCTGCGACGTCGAACTCGCCGGTCACCGCGTCGCGGAGGGCCAAATGGTGGTGTTGTTGCTGGGTGGCGCCAACCGCGACCCCGGCGTGTTCGTCGACCCAGCGCGTTTCGACGTCACGCGGTCGAACGCTCGCGACCATCTGGCGTTTGCCTCCGGCATCCATGCCTGTCTCGGTGCGGCATTGGCCCGCATCGAAGGCGTCACCGCGCTGCGGGCGTTGTTCGAGGCCTTCCCCGACCTGCAGCTGGCTGGGTCTCCCGCTCGCCGCGGACTGGTCAACTTGCGCGGATACTCCCGAATACCAGTGCATTTGGGCAGTAGGCGTCCGGTCGCGCAGTCGGCGTCCTGGCCGGGTGACTGACATGACCCTGGCGCATGGCCTTCGTGGCGAACGGAGAGCTCGCCATAGTGCTGAACTACGGCCCCAAGTCGGACTGGGTGCGCAACGTGCTAGCCGCCGGGTCGGCCGGAATCGTGCATCGCGGCAGGCGCTTTCGGCTGAACGAGCCCCGCGTCGTCCCCATCGGTCAATCGACCCTGGCCGGGATGTTGGCCATCGGTCACGGCCACGGTCGCTGCGCGCTGGAGGGCACGCTGCTTCCGGCCTAGCCGGGCTCAGCCCAACACCGTCGCGGGGTCGGTGAACGGCAGCGCCAGGTCCTCGGCCACCTGATGGGACAGCAAGGCGCCTTCGTGAGTCGAAAGGCCCTTCGCCAGAGCCGGATCCGATGCGCACGCGGCCTGCCAACCCTTGTCGGCGAGCTTGAGCACGTACGGCATGGTCGCGTTGGTCAACGCGTAGGTCGACGTCCGCGGCACCGCACCCGGCATGTTGGCCACGCAGTAGAACACCGTGTCGTGCACCGCGAAGGTCGGATCGTCGTGGGTGGTGGGCCGGGAATCCTCGAAGCAGCCACCCTGGTCGATCGCGATGTCGACCAGGACCGCGCCGGACTTCATCTGGGCGACGGTCGCGTTGGTGACCAGTTTGGGGGCCTTCGCGCCGGGCACCAGGACTGCGCCGATGACCAGATCGGCCTGCTTGACCGCCTCTTCGAGATCCAGGCTCGAGGAGTAGCGGGTCTCGATGGCGCCGCCGTACTCCGCGTCGATCTTGCGCAGGGTGTTGACGTTGAGATCGAACACGGTGACGTGCGCGCCCATACCCCAGGCCACGGCGGCGGCGTTGTCGCCGGCCATACCGCCGCCGATGACGACGACCTTGGCGGGGGCGACGCCGGGGACGCCGCCCATCAGGACGCCGCGACCGCCCTGGGTGCGCATCAGATGGTAGGCGCCGACCTGCGCGGCCAGCCGGCCGGCGACCTCACTCATCGGGGCCAGCAGCGGTAGTGCGCCGTCGGCCGTCTGCACGGTCTCGTAGGCGATCGACGTGGTGCCCGAGGCCATCAGGGCATCGGTGCACGGCCTGGACGCCGCGAGATGCAGGTAGGTGAACAGCGTTTGGCCCTTGCGCATGCGGCCGTATTCCGCATCGATGGGTTCCTTGACCTTGAGCAGCAGGTCGGCGGCGGCCCAGACCTCGTCTGCGCTGTCCACGAGCTGTGCCCCGGTGGCCTTGTAGTCGGAGTCGGAGATCGCCGAACCTTCACCGGCGCCGGCTTGGATGATGACCTCGTGGCCGCGGCGGGTGAGTTCGGCGACACCCGCAGGGGTGATGGCGACGCGGTATTCGTTGTTCTTGATCTCGGTGGGGATTCCGACGCGCATTCTGGGCTCCTGTGATGGCGGTACGACTAGGTAAATTGTGAAGAAAATGCGGGCAGTCCGCAATTGGTACGATGAATATTCGGTAGAGTCGCGTCATGTCATTGCAATCATCGGAATCGATATCCGCTCGGGCGCTGCCGCCGAAGAATATTCGACCGGCCGAACTCGATGACGTCGACCGGCGCATTCTGACCGCGTTGCACGGCGACGCACGGATGTCGAACAGCGCGCTCGCCGAGCTGGTGGGCATCGCGGCGTCGACGTGTCACGGGCGCGTTCGACGCCTGCAGGAGCTCGGCGTGATCCGGGGGTTCTATGCCGACATCGACCCTGCGGCCATCGGGCTGTCGCTGCAGGCGATGATCTCGGTCAGCCTGCAGTCGAATGCCCGCGGCCGGATCGGAACCTTCACCGAGCACATCCGGCGGCGGCCGCAGGTGATGGACGTGTACTTCCTTGCCGGGGCCGACGACTTCATCCTCCACGTGGCGGCCCGCGACACCGACGATCTGAGGTCGTTCGTGGTGGAGAACCTCAACGCCGACGAGGACGTGGCGCACACCCAGACGTCGTTGATCTTCGAGCATCTGCGCGGGGCTTCTCCGCTATGAGGCCGCGGAATTACTGCGGCCTCAGGGGCGGACCACGTGGCGCTGATGCTACTGAGCGATACCGAGTTGCCAACGGGCATCGATCGATTGGAACGGTTGGCGCCGGCGCTTCAGCGGTTGGCCGCCAGCACCGACAGCAACTCGTAGCCCACGTGGGCCGCCGCGATGCCGGTGAGCTCGGCGTGGTCGTAGGCCGGGGCGACCTCGACGATGTCGGCCCCGATCACGTTCAGGCCGACGAGTCCGCGCAACGTGTTCAGCAGCTCGCGGGAGGTCATTCCCCCGGCTTCCGGCGTGCCGGTGCCAGGCGCATGGGCGGGATCGAGTACGTCGATGTCGACCGAGACGTACACCGGCCCGCCGGCGAGCCGGGTTCGCATGCGTTCGACGATGCTGGTAACCCCGTCGAATTCGTAGTCGTCGGAACGGATCACCTGAAATCCGAGCACCTCGTCGTCTTCCAAGTCCTGCTTGCTGTAGAGCGGCCCGCGGATGCCGATGTGCTGCGAGCGCTCCATGTCGATCAGCCCCTCTTCGCTGGCGCGCCGGAACGGGGTGCCGTGGGTGTATGGCGCGCCGAAGTAGGTGTCCCAGGTGTCCAGGTGAGCGTCGAAGTGCAGCACTGCGATCGGCCCGTGGTCACGGGCCAGCGACCGCAGGATCGGCAGGGCGATGGTGTGGTCACCGCCGATCGTCAGCACCGTCGAGCCGTCCCTTCGGATATCGGTGATGGACGAATCGATGGTGTCGATCGCCTCCTCGATGTTGAACGGGTTGACCGCGATGTCGCCGCAGTCGGCGACCTGCTGAGTGGAGAAGGGCTCGACGTTCAGCGCGGGGTTGTAGGGCCGCAGCAGCTTCGACGCAGCCCGGACGTGTCCGGGCCCGAACCGCGCTCCGGGGCGGTACGACACCCCGCTGTCGAACGGGATTCCGACGATGCAGACGTCGGCTGACTCGACCTGATCGATTCGGGGCAGCCGTGCGAACGTGGCCGGTTCGGTGAACCGCGGTACGCGACTGGCATCCGGCGGTCCCACGGGCTCGCTCATCGGTTTTCCTCCTTGGCGACGGTGTTGGCGATGTCCAGTGTGCTGCCGGGATCGGCGATCGTCGGGTCGGAGTCGATGAACTCGCGTTCTCGTGACACGTCCAGCGAGCGGGTGAGCGCGACGTAGACCACCCCGGAGACCAGCAAGCCGACGATGAAGGCGACGTCGACCTCGCCGAGCGCCGCGGCGGCGGGTCCGATGAAGAACGGTAGGTCGACGAACGGGAGCTCGGCGGCGACCCCGGCGAGGAAGGCGATCAACCCGCGCCACGACCAAGCGCCGTAGATTCCCTTGGGCGTGAACAGGTCTGCGATCGCGTAGTGGCCGCGGCGGACGAAGAAGTAGTCGGTCAGGTTCACCGCGGTCCAGGGCGCCAGCAGATACAGCATGATCAGCAATGTGGTGTTCAGCGCCGTGGTTGCGTTGGCCAGCAGCAGGCTCATCACCAGCCACGCGGCCGCCAGCGCGACGATGGTCACCACCCTCAGTTTGCGAGTCGGAGTGACCGACCGCAGTGAGTCGAGCCCCGTGACGACGGTGAGCATTCCGCTGTATGCGTTCAGTCCCATGGTGGCCACCAGCACCAGCGTCGACACGATCGCCAGCACA
>JAHFVB010000620.1:0-1673 GCA_023264755.1 Mycobacterium sp.
AGGAGCTGGCTCGACTTGGCGCGCTTGAGGTAGAGGTGGGCCGGATGTTCCCAGGTGAACCCGATGCCGCCGTGGATCTGGACGTTGTGGGCGGCCACCGACTGGTAGGCGTCCGAGGCGACCGCACGGGCCAGACCGGCGGCAACGTGCAGATTGGCCGGTTCGTGTGCCGCGGTCCAAAGGCCATGATGCACAACCGATCTAGCCGATTCGACGTCGATCAGCATGTCTGCGAGGCAATGTTTGATCGCTTGGAAGGAGCCGATCGGACGCCCGAACTGCATGCGAGTCTTCGCATAGTCCACTGCCATCGCGAGCACGCGGTCGGCACCGCCGAGCTGCTCGGCTGCCAGGTAGAGCGCCGCCAGGTCGAGGGTTCGGCGCAGCGGCTCGGTTGCCGTGCCGTCGGTGCCCAGCAGTCGAGCGGGCACTTCGTTGAAATGCAACTCGGCGAGTCTGCGGGTGGAGTCCAAGGTGGTCAGCTGGGTGCGGGCCAAAGCCGGGTCGGCGCCTTGGACGGCGAACAGGCTCCGGCCTGCCGGCGTTGTGGCGGCGACCAGAACCAGGTTTGCCGTCGAGCCGTCGACCACTATCGGGGCGCGGCCGCTGATCTGCCATCCCGCTGCGGTTCGTTCGGCGGCGAGCGTGGATTGCGATGGTGCGGCACCCGCCCAGGCCAGCGTCGCCGTCGTCGTACCCGCCGCGATGCCCGGGAGGAACTCGGCGGATGCCTCGGGATCGCCGATCTCGAGCAGGGCGCTGGCTGCGAGTCCGACCGTGGACAGGAACGGTCCGCCGTAGAGCACGGCACCCATTTCCTCGAACACCACGCCCAGCTCGACGGGGCTCGCCCCGCTGCCGTCGAGGTCCTCTGGGATGGTCAGACCATGTAGGCCCAGTTCTTGGGCGGCGCGTCGCCAGACGTCGGCGTCGTAGCCGGAATCGGAGTCCATGAGCCTTCGGACATCCTGCTCGCTCGACTGCTTCTCCAGGAAGCTGCGCGCCTGCGTGCGGAGGCTTTCGGCATCCTCGCCGGGACTGAAGTTCAACTGGCACCTCACCTATCGGGCGTTTGATCCGCGGCGTCCAGCATAACCATATGGTGTTGGATTTAGGATCTGTTCACGAGGGATCCACTTAGCAGAGGAGCATGACGATGGGTGACGACGTCGACCGACCGCTACGGGGCCGCCGCGCGTTGATAACCGGGGCCAGTCGTGGCATCGGGGCGGCCATTGCGCGCAAGCTCGCTCATCAGGGCGCGGACGTCGTACTCGCGGCACGCAGCGTCGGGCCCATCGAGACGCTCGCCGAGGAACTGAGCAAGCGTGGTGTGCGAGCGGTGGCCGTGCCTACCGACATGGCCGACCGAAATGCCTTGCAGGCCTTGATGGACCGGGTGGGTGAGGAGTTCGGTGGCCTGGACATTCTGATCAACAACGCAGGTGTGTTGCCGGTCGCCGCCCGTGCGGAGAGCTTGGACTGGGACGCTTGGGACGCCACCATGGACGTCAATCTCGCCGCTCCCTGGTACCTGGCTTGCCGGGCGAAGGAACTGATGCAACGCGGCGGCGTGGTGGTCAACAACGCCAGTACTGCGTCGTATTTTCCGTCCCGCGGTCTGGTCACCTACAACCTCAGCAAGTCGGCGATGATCATGCTCACCAGGGTGC
>JAHFVB010000620.1:1683-2370 GCA_023264755.1 Mycobacterium sp.
CATCGTGGCCTGGACCGAGAAGCATGAGATGCCGCTCAACCCGATGCGCCGGATCGGCGCCGACACCGAAGTGGCCGAATTGGTCGCGTTCCTGGTATCCGATCAGGCGGGCTACATCACGGGAGTCACGGTGCCGATCGATGGCGGCGAATTGCTCACTGCGGGTTCGGAACCCGGCCGCTGAGGGCGCCGGGCCGACTCGGTCCCGTTCGGGGGGTACTACTCGATCGGAATGTGGAAGTAGTCCTGGTATGGCTGTAGTGCCGCTCTGGCCCGGTCCACCACGTCGGGGGAACCGAAGTTGAACCGATGCGGTGGCCTGCTGTCGCGCGGCGTGTCGATCATGTACTGTGCCATCGCATTTCGGCCCTCTTCGGTCAGTTCGATACCGAAGTGGTCGTAGATCTTCTCGATCGTCCCGATCACGTCGGCGACCAAGTCGTTGAACAACAGGTTGTAGATCTGATCGGCCGGGATGACGCCGGACTTCAGTTTGTCGATGACCGCGCCGAAGCGGCCTGCCGAGATGTTGGGGTCCGTCATGTAGTCCAGGGAGGCGCCGTTGAATGGGTGGTCGCTGCGGCCCCAATGGATGGTGCCGATGATGCTGACCAGTGACGCCAGCGCGCGGGTCGGATCCCGGTGCGGCCAGATGAATTTGGCGTCCGGGTAGACCTTGAGCAGATC
>JAHFVB010000278.1 GCA_023264755.1 Mycobacterium sp.
CAGTGCCCTCGGCCCGCTCGTTGGCGTTGACGGCCTCGGTCTCCATCTGATGCAGCAGGTGGACCTTGAGCATGTCGGTGATCATGGGGCCCAGCAGCGGCTCGACTGAATGCATCAACGCCTCGGACCCCTTGGCGATGTCCAGCTCGGTGGCGCCCGGCTTCAGCACGGTGGCCAACGCCGCGTAGCGCATCACCTCGCTGGCCCGGGTCAATCCCTCGGCGAGCACTTGCACGACGAGCACGATCTGATCGGGCGTGAAGCCGAGGTCCATGAACTTCTTGGCGTACGCGGCGGTTTCGCCGTCGATGCGCAGATGCACGGCGGCATCGGGATCATCCACCCTCGGCAATCCGCTGGCCCGCTGAATGCGCTCCAGCAGCTCGAGCTCGACGCCCGTCTGCGCGCTGATCTGGCGTGCGGAGACCAGGGTGCCGTCCACGCCGAGCACGCGTCGGGACGCCAACAGCATCGGCTGATACGAATCCCGGATCTCCTCGACGGTGAGTCCGCGTTCCAGCAGCCAGTGGATCAGCTCCAACCGCTCGGCCCGGGCCTCGCCCTCGAGTCCCTCGAGCAGTCCGGACGCCTCGATGAACCGCTGCTCGTCACGCTTGCGCTCATCGCCGTCGAAGTCTTCGGGCACCGGGTCAAGGTAGCCGACGAGTTTGAGATCATTCCCATCCATGACCGAACCGATGCGAGCGGGCCTGCCACCCGTCCTGGCCGACGGCGCACGGGTGCTGATCCTCGGCTCCTTTCCCAGCGAACGCTCCCTGGCCACCGGCGAGTACTACGCCAACCGGCGCAACCAGTTCTGGCCACTGCTGGGCGCGGTGTTCGGGTTCGACGCCGCACTGCCCTACGACGCGCGGATCGACGCCGTGACACAACACGGGGTGGCGCTGTGGGACGTGGTGCACAGCTGTCGCCGCGTCGGCAGCATGGATGCCCACATCGACCGGAAGACCCTCGTGGTCAACGACTTCGACGCGCTGCTGGCGAACCACCCGTCCCTCGAGCGGGTGTTCGTCAACGGGCTGACCGCCTACGAGTTGTTCGAGCGCCACGTCCAGGGCGCGCTGCGGCCCACCCGGCTGCCGTCCAGCAGCGGGGCCCTGACCATGTCGTTCGACGACAAGCTGACCCAGTGGAGTGCGTTGGCCTCTCCGGTCAGCTGACCGGAGGCCTGCGCTGGGCCCACGGCCGCGCCTGCTCGAGCTGAGCGCCCAGCGCCAACAGCGTCGCCTCGTCGTAGGGCCTGCCCACCAATTGGATCGACGTCGGGACGCCGTTGCCGTCGAGCCCCCACGGCACCACGGCCGCCGGCTGACCGGTGACGTTGAACATGGCTTGGAAGGGCACGCGCGCCGCCACCAGCGCCAGTGTCGCGATCGCGCCTCGGCGCTGGTAGGCCCCAACGCGGGACGGCCCGGCCGCCGTACCAGGGGTGATCACCACGTCGACGTCGTCGAAGATGGACTGCACGCGGGCGGCCAGCTCGCCCTCGGCGGCCCGCACGGCCGTCATCGCCCTGCTGGGGATCAAGCCGCCGATCCTGGCGAAGGCCCGCGTACGACGGTCGAGCCGCTCGGGGTGCGGCAGCGCCTTCGCTGCGTCGTGGACGCCACGGAAGTAGCGCGGTAGCGCGTGGCGGTAAACCGCCGTCAGCGGGTAATCGGGATCGCGCCGGACCACGTCGTGGCCGAGCTCGCGCAACAACGCACCGGCTTCCCGCAGCGCCGCCCGCTGCGCCTTGCCGACGTGCGTCAGCGGCATCGGACTCTTGGCACTCAACGCGATTCGCAGCCGCCCCGGTGGGCGCTCGGCGGCCGCCACGAAGCCACCCTCGGGGGCGCGCATGGTGGTCGTCACGTCCAGGAACAGGGCCGCGTCCGCCACGGTCCGCGCGAGCGGCCCGTACGTGCTCAGCCCACACCAGGCGCCCTCGTTCGGCGCCAGCGACACCCGATCGCGCTGGGGTTTGATCCCGAACAGGCCGCACCACGTCGACGGGATGCGGATCGACCCCATGCCGTCCGAACCCAGCGCCAAGGCGGCCAACCCGGCCGCCATCGCGGAGGCGCTGCCGCCGCTGCTGCCACCCGGCGTGTAGTCGGTGTGCCACGGATTGCGGGTGGCCCCGAACACGAGGGTTTCGGTGAAGGGCCAGACCATGAGCTCCGGCACCGCCGTCTTGCCGAGAATGACGGCACCGGCGGCCCTCAGTCTGCGCACCACCTCGGCGTCTGCGCTGCGGGTCGGGCCGTGCGCACTGCTGCCGTAGGTCGTCAGCTCGCCGGCTACGTCCGTGTCGTCCTTGATCGCGATCGGGACGCCGAGCAGCGGTAGCCGCTCCCCTGCGTCGAGCCGGTCCTGGGCGGCCGCCGCTTCGCGTCGCGCCGATTCGGTGAGCACCACTCGGTAGGAACGCAATTCGGGATCCAGCCGGGCGATCCGGTCGAGGTAGAGCTCGAGCAGCGCGGGTGCGGTGATGGCGCCCGAGGCCAGCAGCCGGGCCTGTTCGGCCGCACCGGCGAAGGCGAGCTCGCGGGGGTCCATCGGGCTGGCGCTCATCGGCTGGAGCTTAGCGAGCGAGCCCGGTGCGACGAGCGGTTCCGGCGTAGCCGCTACGGTGGCGGAATGTCATGCGTGTTCTGCGACATCGTCGCCGGTGATGCGCCTGCGGTGCGCATCTACGAGGACGACGACTACCTCGCCATCCTCGACATCCGACCCATCGTGCGGGGCCATACCCTGGTCATCCCCAAGAAGCACACCGTCGACCTGACCGACACCCCGCCGTCGACCGTGGCCGAACTGGCCCGCATCGGACAACGCATCGGGCAGGCCGCCCGCACGTCGGAGTTGCGCGCCGACGGCAACAACATCGTCATCAACGACGGCAAGGCCGCCTTTCAGAGCGTGTTCCACATCCACCTGCACGTCACGCCGCGCCAATTGGGTGACAAGCTGTCATTCGCGAAGGGCCTGATCGTGCGGCGCGACCCGGACCGGGAAGCCACGGGCGCCATCCTGCGGGACGCGCTGGCCAAACTCGACGCAGTCAAGGAGTGACCCGATGAGCAATGACTTCATGCCGGTGTGGGAACGGTACTTCGGCCACCGGATGCTGATGGTCCACGACACCATCTACCGGAAGAGCCGCGGCTGGATCGGGCATCGCCTGCCGTTCACCGCCCCCATCCTGCTGCTGCACACCGTCGGCGCGAAGACCGGCGCCAAGCGAACCAACTCGCTGAGCTACGCCGAGGACGGCGGCTCCTACCTCGTCGTCGCCTCCATGGGCGGAGCGCCCAAGTCGCCCGGCTGGTACTTCAACGTGAAGGCCAATCCGAACGTCGAGATCAACGTCGGGCGCAAACGCTTCCCCGTGACGGCACGCATCGTCGGCGCCGACGACCCGGACTATGCGCGGATGTGGAAGCTGGTCAACGACAACAACAACCACGTCTACGACGACTACCAAACCCGCACGACCCGACCGATTCCCATCGTCGCGCTGACGCCCTAGAACAGCTCCTTGGCGAGCAGTTCCAGCGTCTGCTCGCGTGCGGGCGCGGTGGCCGGGTCGACGCCTCGGTGCGCCGACCCGACGGGGTTGACCATCACCTCGTCCACCGCGAAGTGTTCGGCCAGGGCGCGGACCTGTTCGGCCGCCTCGGTAGGGGCCCCGACGATGGCCCGGGCCAGCCCGGCCTCGACGATGGCCTGCTCTTGGCCGTTGAGCTGCCGCGCCGCGGCGTCCTCGACCAGCTCGAGTGGCCGCAGCGGCTGACCGGTACGCAACCAGGCCATCATGTGCAGATTGGGCAGCATCAGCGCCTCGGCCTCCGCCCGGGTGGCCGCCACCGAGGCGTTGACGGTGAGGAACGTGACGGGCTCGGCCGCCAGGTCACTTGGCCGGAACTCCGACCGGTAGGTGTCAAGCGCCCGCTCGGTACCCTCCCCGGAGAAGTGATGGGCGAACACGTACGGCAGGCCCTTCGCCGCGGCCAGATGCGCCGAGTACAGCGACGACCCGAGCAGCCACAACCGTGGCTCGCTGGCCGCGGCCGGCGTCGCCTTGAGCACGTAGTCCGCCCGCCGGCCCCGCAGCGAGACCTGGACCCCGCCGGTGCTCATCAACGCAGCCACGTCGTCCAGGTACTGAGGGAAGTTCTCGATGTCACTATCGTCACGACCCGCAGCGCCACGTAGCGCCATCGAGGTCACCGGGTCCGAGCCGGGGGCCCGCCCCAGGCCGAGGTCGATACGACCCGGAGCGGCCGCCTCGAGCAGCGCGAACTGTTCGGCGACCGCCAGCGGGGCGTGGTTGGGCAGCATCACGCCGCCGGAGCCGAGTCTGATATGCGCGGTCTGACCCGCGAGGTAGGCGATGAGCACGGGCGGACTGGTGGCCGCCACCGCGGGCATGTTGTGGTGTTCGGCCAGCCAGTAGCGGGTGTAGCCCAGCGAGTCGGCGGTCTGCGCCAACCGCACGGTGGCCGCCAGGGCGTCCGACGTGGTCTGATCGCTACGCACGGGAACGAGGTCTAGTACCGAAAGTCGCACGAACCGTTCAACCGTCGACCCGGCCCGAACGTTCCCCACTCCGCGATTTGTGCACTCAAACGAGCGGTCAGCGCGCGTTTGAGTGCACAAATCACGGGGTCGCGGCGGCCTTGGCGGCGGTGAACACGTCGTCGAGCATCGCCGGGGTCAGCCGGCCCGTGAACGTGTTCTGCTGACTGGGGTGGTAGCAGCCGATCAGCGTGTGCGCGCCGATCGTCACCGTCGCCAGGTGGCCGAACTTCGGCAACGGCACGGGTACCGGGCCGCCGCCGGCCCGCCGCATGTCCAGCGCCGCCCGCCACGCAAAACCGCCCAGCGCCACGATCACCTGCACCGACGGCCCGACCAGCCGCCACTCGGCCGCCAGCCACGGTGCACACGTCGCACGTTCCTCCGGCGTCGGCTTGTTGTCCGGCGGGGCGCAACGGACGGCGGCCACCACGCGAGTGCCCTTGAGCACCAAGCCATCTGCCGAATCGACGCTATCGCCGGCGCTGGCCAGCCCGGCCCGGTACAACGCGGCGAACAGGAAGTCACCGCTGCGGTCGCCGGTGAACACCCGTCCCGTCCGATTGGCCCCGTGCGCCGCGGGCGCGAGACCGAGCACCAGGATGCGGGGCCGGTCCGCCCCGAAACCGGGGGCCGGCCGCCCCCAATAGGGTTCGCAGGCATACGAGCGGCGCTTCTCGACGGCCATGCGTTCGCGCCAACCCACCAGGCGGGGGCAGGCCCGGCAGACGCTGACCTCTGCATCCAACTCCGCGACGTCGCGGACGTGCTTGGCCAGCGCCCGCACCCGGGCCGGAGTCGTCGCCACCGGGGTATCGGGCCGCGCCGGGTCGCCGGGCCAACCCACGCCGGGAGGCACTGGCGATTCGAAGTCCGCGCCCGTGCGGACGTGCGGCAGGCTCACCCCAACACTGTGCCCGACCACCGGG
Organism: Mycobacterium sp.; assembly: GCA_023264755.1. Classification (GTDB taxonomy): domain Bacteria; phylum Actinomycetota; class Actinomycetes; order Mycobacteriales; family Mycobacteriaceae; genus Mycobacterium. The sequence continues at coordinate 5,514 of JAHFVB010000278.1, forward strand.
CCCGCCGCCGGTAATCCGGCGCGACGTGGGCTGGCCCGCTGCTAGATTCAGCCGCGATAACTCATGAACTTCACGAAGCGCGGCCCCCTGTTCCTGGTCTTCTTCGCGGCGCTGTCCGCCGGAGCGGGCAACGGCATCTCGATGGTGGCGTTCCCATGGCTGGTGTTGCAGCACAACGGCTCTGCGCTCGACGCCTCGATCGTGGCGATGGCAGGGACGCTGCCACTGCTGGTGGCCACCCTGATCGCGGGCGCGGCGGTGGACTACCTGGGGCGCAGGTGGGTGTCCATCATCTCCGACGGGTTGTCGGCGCTGGCGGTGGCTGCGGTGCCGGTCATCGCCCTGAGCTTCGGCGTCGGGGCGATCGACGTCACGGTGTTGGCCGGACTGGCCGCCCTCGGCGCGTTCTTCGACCCGGCCGGGATGACCGCCCGCGAGACGATGCTTCCGGAGGCGGCGGCCCGGGCCGAGTGGACCCTGGATCACGCCAACGGCGTGTACGAGGCCGTGTTCAACCTCGCGTACATCGTCGGGCCGGGCATCGGCGGCCTGCTGATCTCCACACTGGGCGGCATCAACACCATGTGGGTGACCGCCGGGACGTTCCTGCTGTCCATTGCGGCGATCTCGGTCCTGCGCCTGGAGGGTGCAGGCACCCCGAACCGCGAGCACCTGCCGCAGGTGTGGTCGGGCATCGTCGAGGGGCTCAAGTTCGTGTGGCACACCCCGGTGCTTCGCACGCTGGCGTTCGTCGACCTGGCCGCGACGGGGCTGTACATGCCGATGGAGAGCGTGCTGTTCCCGAAGTACTTCACCGACCGCAACGAACCCGCGCAGCTCGGCTGGGTGCTGGTGGCGTTGAGCATCGGCGGGCTGATCGGGGCGCTGGGCTACGCCGCACTGTCGAAATACTCGAACCGGCGCACCATCATGCTCACCGCGGTGCTGGTGCTCGGAGTCGCGATGACGATCATCGCGTTCCTGCCACCGCTGCCGGTGATCCTGGTGCTGTGTGCCGTCGTCGGCCTGGTGTACGGGCCGATCGCGCCGATCTACAACTACGTCATGCAGACCCGCGCGCCCGCCCGGCTACGCGGCCGAGTCGTTGGCGTGATGGGCTCGCTGGCCTACGCCGCAGGACCGCTCGGGTTGGTGGTGGCCGGACCACTGGCCGACGCCGCCGGATTGCATGCGACGTTCCTGGCGCTGTCATTGCCGATGCTGTTGCTCGGGCTGGTGGCGATCTTCTTGCCCGCGTTGCGCCACCTGGATCACGCGGAGTAGCGCTGCTC
>JAHFVB010000279.1 GCA_023264755.1 Mycobacterium sp.
GTCCACGGCGACGTGGCGCAGCTGCGCCGTCGGCTGCACGGAGTGCTCGGCCAGCCTGGCGGACTTGTACTCCAGCACCAGGGGCTGGTCGATCTCGTACACCGTGGTGCCCGCGGGCCAGGCCAACCGATAGGCCCGCGAATCGAGCCCCGACGCCAGGATGACGACCTGCCGAATTCCACTGGCGCTCGCGGCGGCGAAGTACTCGTCGAAGAAGTGGGTCCGCACCGCCTGGTAGTTGCCCATGTGTTCGAAGAATGCGGCGGCCTCCGCGTCTTCTGCGGCCACCCGCGCGACGAAGTCGTCGTCGAGCATCGCCTCCCACCCGGCAGACCCGGTCCCGGCGATCAGCAGCTTGGCGTACGGATCGCGGATCAGCGGTTGGGCCCGCTCTGTTTCCTTCGCGCGGGCCGCGGCCACCATGACGGCGGTCGATCCCACGCTGGTCGCGATGTCCCAGGTGTCGTCGTGTGAGCGCAATGAGCTCATGTCTGCTCCAGTCGAGTCGGGCGCGCAGCTTGGCGCCGGGATACACCACCCAGGCTACCTAGCAAAACTTAGCTCGACTATCGGCCTTGCGGCCGGGGTGCGCGAACCGGCCGAAGCTATTCGGAAATCGTCCAGAGCTTGTTGGCCAACAACTTCTCCAGCGCAGCGATGACCGGCCCCAACTCGTCGTGACCGCCCACGTAACCCGCGTAGAAGCCCATCCCCCACATCACGGCCACCAACATCTCGACCATGGTCGAGACGTCGGTGTCGGAAGTCAGTTCGCCGCGCTCGACGGCGTCGGTGACGGCCCACGTGACGAACGCGCGGGACGCCTTCAACGAGTTGTGTTCGTCGCGGCTCAGCTCGGGGTGGCGCTGCGACTCGAGCACCGACGTCACCAGGAACGCCGCGGCCGAACGATCGCGGGAATCGGTCTGCATGTACGCCGAGAAGAAGGCCGAGAGCCGGTTGAGCAGGGTCGTCTCCCCCTGGGCCTGCTCCATGCCCGCGGCAACCACGAGTTCGTTGGTCTGCTCGACCACGTCGCGATAGAGCACCCGCTTGCTCGCAAAGTAGTGGTTGATTGCCGGACGCGTGAGATCGGCGCGAATCGCAATCGCCTGGAATGTCGCTGCGTCGTAGCCAAGTTCGCTGAAAACTTCACGTGCCGCCCGCACGATGCGCTCACGGGTCTCGGCTGCCTTCGCTGCAGGTGGACGTCCTGGACCCCTAGTCGCGGTATACGGCACGGTCAAATTGTGCCACATGCCCCCTGGCCTATCGACGCGAATCGATTGCGGAGCCGTCAATGACCGACATTCAGCAAACAACTGACCGGCCAGTACGAGCGCCCAGCGACACGATGTTACGAATGTCCGACGTAGCTGAGCGCGCCAGTCGAGGCCGCCCGCGACAACGCCCAACTAGGGTGAGCAGCCATGGCCGCGGACAACTCCCGGGAGGCGTACTTCGACGTCGGGCTCGAATTGCTCGCCGAGCTCGGCTACGGCGGTCTGAAGCTCGCCGAAGTGTGCCAGCGCGTGGGAGTCACGACCGGCTCCTTCTATCACCACTTCGCCAACTGGTCGGCCTACACCACGGCCCTCGTCGAACACTGGGTCCAGGGGCGCACCGTGGCCATCATCGAAGCCGCCCGGTCCGAAGCCGACCCCCGCGCGCGCATCGACACGCTCATCAAGGAGGGGCTGGGGCTCCCCCACGGGGCCGAGGCCGCCATTCGGGTGTGGAGCTCGCTCGACAGTGGCGTGCACGCCGTCCAGGCCGCTGTCGACCAACAGCGGTTCGACGTGCTGCGCGAGTCCGCGCTAGAGCTCCTGCACCACGAACACCAGGCCCGACTCTTCGCGGCCTGGGCGCTCTACCTGCTGGTGGGCTAAGAGCAGACCCTGCTGCCGCGCAATCCCGAGGACCTGTCCTGGATCGCCGCCCAACTGCTCAGCGCGTTGGACGAGGGTCGATTCAGCACGGCTCCCGAAGCCCCGGCAGCTGATTCAGACTGACGCTGCGCGCGACCGTCGCGGATAACATCCGGGGCATGCTGACCGGGCCGTTCGAACGGAACCGGGCGTGACTCCTCGATACTTCGCGTCCAACTTCGACAGGACGTTCCACCGGATGTTCGACCGGACCTTCCACCGGATCCACGAACGCGACCCCGAGCGCGACGCGTTGCGCCGGGCGATTCGCGCGGCCCTCGTGTTGCCCGTCGCCGCCGCCGTCGGATTCGCCGTCGGCGGTGGTTCACAGACCCCGCTGTTCGCGATCTTCGGGTCGGTGGCGCTGCTGATCATGGTCGACTTCCCCGGCAACCGGCCCGCCCGGGCGCTCGCCTACTGCGGGCTGGGCTTCAACGGCGCCGTCCTGATCACGCTTGGTTCGCTGGTGGCGCCGATCCCGTGGCTGGCCATCACGACGATGCTCGTACTCGGCATCGCGGTGACCTTCTCTGGCGTACTCAGTGAAATAGTGGCCGCGGGCCAGCGCTCGACGCTCATGACGTTCGTGCTGCCCGCGTGCACCCCGCCTGGCCCGATCCCCGACCGGCTGCTCGGCTGGGCGATCGCGTTGGCGCTGGCCGTGCCCGCCGCGATGTTCCTGCTTCCGCCGCGGCACCACGACGAGCTGCGCAGCCACGCCGCGGTGATGTGCCGAACCCTGGCCGACCGGCTCGAGGGCAAGGCCTCCGCCGACGACGTCTCGGCCGCCATGGGCGACTTGCGCGCCAACTTCCTCGGCGCCGACTACCGCCCCGTCGGACTGACCGCGGGCAGCCGCGCGCTGGTGCGGGTCGTCGACGACCTGCAGTGGCTGTCCGATCGCGTCGCCGACGACACCGGGACCCTGCTCTTCGAACTGCGCCTGCCCATCGTGCGGGTGCTGCGCGAGTGCGCCGAGGTGCTCAGCGCTCCACGCGGCGCCGACCGCGCTGCCCACCAGGATGCGCTGGAGGCGGCCCTCGCCGAACAGCGGACCATGGCGCAGAGCCGCTACCGCGGCGACATCCTCGACGTCCTCGCCGAGTCCAGCGACGCCGCCGCGATCGGCTGCGGGCGACGGCTGCTCAGCCTGCGCACCATCTCCGCCTGCGTCGGCGCGACGGGTCGCGTCATCCGGCTGGCCGCCGAGGCCGACGCCCGCCCGGTGTGGGCCAGGGTGCTGGGCCGGCGGCTACCGGAGAGCGGTGCCGCCGACCGCGTGCTCTCCGAATCGGAGGCCATCGCGTCCCTGCCGAGCGGCTTCGTCGCCACCCGGGCGGTGATCGTCCGCAACAGCCTGCGCACCGGATTCGGGCTGGCCGCGGCGGTCACGGTCACCCACGTGTTTCCCGTGCAGCACGGGTTCTGGGTGGTATTGGGCGCGATGTCGGTACTGCGGAGCAGCGCGCTCACCACCGGTACCCGGGTGCTGCGCGCCGTGGGGGGTACGGCGATCGGGTTCGTCCTCGGTGCGGCGTTCATCGAGCTGATGGGCGTCGATCCCCCGGTGATGTGGGTGATGCTGCCGGTCGTCGCGTTCGGCTCGGCCTATGTGCCCGAGGTGGCGTCGTTCGTGGCGGGCCAGGCGATGTTCACGATGATGGTGCTGATCATCTTCAATCTGATCGTGCCGACCGGGTGGAAGGTCGGGCTGATCCGCATCGAGGACGTGGTCGTCGGCGCCTCCGTCGGAGTGATCGTGTCCGCGTTGCTGTGGCCGCGCGGCGCCACGGCGCGAGTGGCCAGGATCGTCGATGCGGCCTACGCCGTGGGCGCGCAGTATCTGGTGGCGACGGTCCGGCGCGTCACGTGCGGTGCCTACGAGGCTTCCGACGATCAGGTCACGGCGCTCGGCTATGCGGCCATGGCGGCCTCGCGGACCCTTGACGACGCGGTGCGGCACTACCTTTCGGAAAGCAGCGGGTCCACGGACCGGCGCGCTCCGGTGATTCGGGCGGCCAACCGCGCAGTGCGGCTGCGCACCGCGGCCGAACTGATCGCCGATGTCGTCCCCCCGCCGCTGACGGCCTATCCCCGGGTCCGGCGGGTGCTCGAGTTGCACACCGCCTCGGTCTGCGAGCGGCTCGGCGGAGCCAATCCCGACGCCCAGTACGGGCCGATCAGCGACGACTTCGTCTTGGCGCTGCGCGCCGAATCCGATGGCAGCGCGCTGTCGATATCGGCGGCGCTGCCGCTGGTCGCGGTGGCGGCGAGCCTGGGCGAACTCGAATTGCTCTACCCCGAACCCGTCACCCCCCTTGCGATTTCGGCGTGATTACGCGCGGCGGGCGCGCGTAATCACGCCGAAATCGCTGGGTCAGGGGTGGTGGGGCATCAGCGCGTCCGGCGGGATGCGGCCGAACCGGCCCGCGTTGAAGTCCTCCAGCGCCTGCACGACTTCGGCCTTCGAGTTCATGACGAACGGGCCGTAGTGGAAGACGGGTTCGCGGATGGGGCGGCCGCCGAGAATCAGCGCCTCCAGCGCCGGCCGAGGTGAGTCCTGGTGCGCTGCTGCGGTGATGGCAATCCGCTCGCCCGCTCCGAGTACGGCCAGCTGACCCTGTTGGATCGGGTGGGCCGACGGGCCGACGGTGCCGCGCCCGGACAGTACGTACACCAACGCGTTGAAGTTCGGATCCCACGGCAGCTCGAGCTGCGCGCCCGGTTGAATGGTGCTGTGCACCAGGCTGATTGGCGTGTGCGTCGAACCGGGACCGCGCTCGCCGGCGACGTCGCCGGCGATGATGCGGACCAGCGCGCCGCCATCCTGCGACGCCAGTAGTTTCACGTCGCCACCCTCGATGGCCTGGTACCTGGGCGCCGCGAACTTGTCCTTGCGCGGCAGGTTGACCCATAGCTGGACGCCGTGGAACAGCCCACCACTGTCGACGAGCTCGGCGGGTGGGGTCTCGATGTGCAGAATGCCCGCCCCCGCGGTCATCCACTGCGTGGCGCCATCGGTGATGAGCCCGCCCCCGCCGTGGGAGTCCTGGTGGGCGAAGCGCCCGTCGATCATGTAGGTCACGGTCTCGAAGCCCCGGTGGGGGTGCCAATCGGTGCCGCGCGGCTCGCCGGGTTGGTATTCGACCTCGCCCATCTGGTCCATGTGGACGAAGGGGTCCAGCTCGGCGGCGCTGACTCCTGCGAAGGCGCGTACGACGGGAAAGCCCTCGCCCTCGTAGCCGCGCGGTCCGGTGGTGATCGACCGCACCGCCTGGTCGCGCTCGGCGAGCCCGGGTCCGGCAATGCGCGGAAGGGTGAACGGGTCTGCGGTCACGGCTGGCATCGGTACCTCCTGGGATGGTGAAGAGCTACCGCATACAACCGGACCGCAGTCCGATTATTCCTCGGCTCAGCCGAGCGCGTCGATGGCCGCGGCCCTGGCGTCGGCGGCAGTCGCCCCGCTCAGCGCCGCCGCGGCCGCGGCCTGGCACTGCGCCAGGGTGACCTGGGCGAGCTTGGCGCCCACCCCGGTGACGGCGGCGGCCGCCGCAGACAGGGAGGACACCCCCAGCCCGACCAGCACGCACGCCAGCAGTGGGTCGGCAGCGGCCTCCCCGCAGACGCCGACCGGCTTGTTCACCGCGACGCCGGCCTTCACGGCGATCTCGACCAGGGCCAAGACCGCGGGTTGCCACGGATCGGTGAGCGTGGCCAGTTCAGCCGACATCCGGTCGGCGGCCATCGTGTACTGCGTCAGGTCGTTCGTGCCGATCGACAGGAAGTCGACGTGTTCGAGGATCCGGTGGGCCAGCAGCGCGGCCGCCGGCACCTCGATCATGACGCCGGGGGTCAGCCCGTGGGCACGGCACTGCGCGGCGAACTCCGCTGCCTCGCCCGCGGTGGCGATCATCGGGGCCATCACCCACGGCGCCGAATCGGTCGCCTTGGCCGCGGCCGCGATGCCCTGCAACTGCCGGGTGAGGATGCCGGGGTTTCCGTCGGCGATGCGGATGCCCCGCACGCCGAGTGCCGGGTTGGCCTCGTCGGGATGCCCCGCGAACTTGAGCGGCTTGTCCGAGCCCGCGTCGAGCGTGCGGACCACCACCTTGCTGCCCGCGAACGCGTCGAGCACTTCCCCGTAGATCGTCGCCTGCTCGTCGACCGAGGGCTCGGTGTCGCGGTTGAGGAAGCAGAGTTCGGTACGGAACAGGCCGACCCCCTCCGCCGGGGTGGCACTGGCCGACCGCGCGGCGGCGCCGTCCTGGACGTTGGCCAGGATGGCCACCGGGTGGCCGTCGGCGGTGGCGCCCGGACCGGTCCACTGCTTGGCGAGCTCGGCGGTGCGCTGCGCGACGGCGACGGCCTCGGTGGCGACGGCCGCATCGGGTGCGACGGTGATGGTGCCGAGCGTCCCATCGACCATCACCATCGTGCCCACCGGCACGTCGTCGAGCCCGTCAACGGCTACGACGCACGGAATGCCCAACTGGCGGGCGATGATCGCGGTGTGGCTGGTCGGCCCGCCGAGCGTGGTGGCGAGCGCGACCACCAAAGACGCGTCCAGGCCCGCCGTGTCGACGGGCGCCAGGTCCTCCGCGCACAGGATGGACGGCACGTCCGGGACCGGGACCCCCGGTTCCGGCAGCCCGTTGAGCTCGGCGACCACGCGGTCGCGGATGTCGCGCAGGTCGGTGACCCGCTCGGCCATCAGGCCGCCGAGCTGGGTGAACATCGTGACGAACTGCTCGACGGCCCCGATGACGGCGCCGACCGCAGGACTTCCCTCGCCGATGCGCTTCTCGGCGGCGGCGATCCACGCCCGGTCCTGAGCCAACGTGGCCGTGGCGGCCAAGACC
>JAHFVB010000280.1 GCA_023264755.1 Mycobacterium sp.
ACTGTCGCACCGTCGTGCAGCGTGACGGCGCCGAGCACCACCGCTCCCGCGCCGACCCGGACGTGGTCTCCCAGTGTGGGTTTGCCCTTCGCGTCATAGCCAATGGTGACCTGCTGGTTGATCCAGCAGTAGCTCCCGATGGTATCGGCGACCACGATGGTGGCGAAGCCGTGCTGGATGAATAGTCCCGGACCGATCGACTCGGCGTCGAGGGTCAGCGTCGGCTCTGGGCGGTACAGCACGCGTAGCAACAGCCGGAGGAGCAGCGGCGCACGCCGCAGCCGGAAGTGCACGAGCGTGCGAAACTCCCTCAAGGCGCCGCTCAGGTAGGCGAACCGGGTATACCGATCCAACTGCAGTAGTCGAGGGTCATCGATGCATTGCAGTGACCAATCGACGTCGGCGAAGACGGCCTCGGCCGACTCGGACCGAATGACGCTGCACCACAAGGGGTATGCCCACACCCGTGCGAGCACGAAGAGTGCCGGCGATCGGTCCCGTGCCATCAATCAATCGTAGTCACTGTGACGGCTGTGGGGTCAGCAATCAGGCTGGAGCGCCGCACGTATGTAGCCGACGGTCTGATATACGTATTGAAATGCCCATTGTGGCTTCGATATGTTTGTCGGACTCCCGACCATCACAAGGTCCCCATCGAAGCACTGCTTCAGAATGAATCGAGCACGCGAGATGTGTGGTCGAAACGTGACTACGATCACCGTCCGCCATCCGTACTGCGTCGCCAGGTCGCGAAGTGCCCGCGCTTCCCCTTTTGTGGTTGGCGGATCGGGAACGAAGCAGTGCAAGTTGTAGTCCTCGCCGTACTTCTCACAGTATTTGGTCAAGCCGCCGCTTCCCGCGGGGTTGGACCAAAAGGTGGCGGGCGCCCAGCCCTGCCTACCAAGTTCAAGGCCGAACTGATACCGGTCATCACCGGGACCGCCGAGTACCAGAATTGCGTCTGCGCGCCGTAGCTGATCAACATGTGGGCGCACATAGACGGGCAGTCCACCGATCACACTGGCAATCAGCAATACAGCCAGTACTAGCATCCAACGTCGAACGCGTCGCACTATCCGACTTCACTCCACGACGTGAGCCCGGTCAGCCGACGAAACTCCTGATCGTCGAGCTCGACCTTGCCGGTCCACCCAGCCGGCTTCCTGGCGACCATCAGCCACGTGTCCCGGGTCGACGGCATCAGGCGGCTCAGCGCCCGGTAGGCGGGGCGTGCCCACGGCGGAAGCCGGTAGAGCATGTGGTGCACCCCGCGAAGCTCGACCAGTTCGAGTCCGAGGGCGTTGGCGAGTTCCGTGCAGTCGCCCCTGGTGTACTCGCGGACGTACCCGCGCCACTGACCCGGGTACCAGTAGTACAGCACGTACGGGGCATGTGCGGTCTTGCCGCGTAGCACGGCCAACCGCTTTCGCAGGTTCACGTGATTGGGCACGGTGATGAAGAGGTAACCGCCGGCGCGAATGTGCTTGGTCAGCCCGACCAGCAGATCGCGCGGGGATTCGTGCAGATGTTGCAGCACGCTGTGCAACATCACCATGTCGAACTGGGCGTCGGGGGGGAGGCCGTCACCGTCCATCGAGCTGAACTGAACGTCCATGTCGGCGGCGAAGTCCAGGATCATTTCCCGGGCGTTGCCGCGAAGATGCCATTCGTCCTTCAAATCGTCCATCGCCACGCAGTCATAGCCGAGCGCGGCCAGTACGGCCGTCTTGTCGGCGGGCCCGGCACCGAAATCGAGTAGCCGCGCACCCGCCGGCAGATAACGGGAAACGGTGCGTGCGACGTCTTCGGTACCCGGCCGCAAGGGGTCGAGATATCCGGGGAACGGAAACCGCTCGGCGACGCGGTTCCAGGCCTTTTGCAACGAGAATTCGCTGACCTGCATTCGTTCACCTTAACGTCAGTTCGCGTATCAGAGCTTTCACAGCCCGAAGCTCTGCAATCGTGCCTAGACTTTTCGCATGAGGGGAATAATTCTTGCGGGTGGCACGGGCTCTCGGTTGCATCCGATCACCGTGGGCACCAGCAAGCAATTGCTACCGGTGTTCGACAAGCCGATGATCTATTACCCGCTGTCGACGTTGATGCTCGCGGGCATTCGCGACGTCCTGGTCATCACCACCCCTGCCGATGCCGCCGCGTTCGGCCGACTTTTGGGCGACGGTTCCCAGTTCGGCATCTCCATCACCTACGTGGTGCAGTCGGTTCCGAACGGCCTGGCGCAAGCGTTCGTACTCGGCAAGGCGCACATCGGTTCGGATCGCGTGGCATTGGTGTTGGGCGACAACATCTTCTACGGGCCCGGACTGGGTACCCAGCTGAGCCGATTTCGGGAAATCCGTGGTGGTGGCATCTTCGCCTACCAGGTATCCGACCCCACGGCCTATGGGGTGGTCGAATTCGATGATGGGGGCAAGGCAATCTCACTGGAGGAGAAGCCCAAGCGCCCGCGGTCCAACTTCGCGGTTCCCGGACTGTACTTCTACGACAACGACGTCGTGGGCATCGCGGCGAGCCTGCGGCCGTCTGATCGCGGTGAATACGAGATCACCGACGTCAATCGTGCCTACCTGGACCGAGGAGAACTGTCGGTCGAGGTGCTTCCGCGCGGCACGGCGTGGCTGGACACCGGGACCTTCGATTCGCTGCTCGATGCGGGCAACTACGTGCGCACCATCGAACAGCGCCAGGGGCTGAAGATCGGTGTGCCAGAAGAAGTTGCGTGGCGCAACGGCTTCATCACCGACGACGAACTGCGGGAACGGGCCGAGCGGCTGGTCAAGTCTGGGTACGGCGGATACCTCCTCGACCTACTCGACGATGGCGGCCGAGCATACTGACGGCTCACCCCGCGGGGGTGTAGCGGAACCAGTCCACCAGCATGGTTGCCGGCCAGGATGTCGACGCATCCGGCGGGCCGGCCCACCCCCCGCCGATGGCGATGTTGAGCAGCGCGTACATCGGGTGTTCGAACACCCACTGCGCTCCCGGGGGCAGTGAGGCCGGGGTGAAGGCGCCCAGGGTGGTGTCGTCGACACCGATGGTGATGTGCTGTGGCTGCCAGTTCACCCAGTAGGTGTGAAAGTCGTCGGTGAGATCGGCGATGGGCCCGCTGGTGCCGACCACCTGTCCGCTCTTCTCCACGCCGCCGAAGTAGTCCGAATCACCCTGTGGACCATGCAATGTCACGTGGTACTGAGTGCCCGTGTTGACGATCTCCATGAGATCGATCTCGCCGCAACGAGGCCAGTCGACCTGGTCCATGTCGGTACCCAACATCCAAAACGCAGGCCAGATGCCCTGCCCGGACGGAAATTTGATGCGGGCGGATACCGTCCCGTACAGCATGGACAACTTGCCTCGGGTGACGGGCCGCGCCGACGAGTATCCGGTAGGCGTGGGACGGGCTTGGATCACCAGATGGCCGTGCCCATCCAGGCGGACGTTTTCCGTTGAGTCGGTATAGGTCTGCAATCCGGCGTCCTGATACGGGCCGATGTCGTAGTCCCACAGGGCACTGTCGGGTAACGCCCCGGCCGGGCCGACGAAGTCGTCGAACACCGAGCCCGGCGGAAGGGCTAGTTGGGGAGGGCGGTCCGGAAGCGCGGGGGACCGCTCGGGTGCCGAGCACCCACCAGCTGCCATCGTGACGGCTAGGGCGAACGCTACCATCCGGATTCTCACCGTCGAATTGCCTTTCGTCGGAGCCATTCCGACGGTACTCCGCTAGGCGCTACGTCGACGCCGCGGAGAAACTAGTATTGGCCGGAGGCGGTTTCGCCGTCAGAAATTTCATCGTCGGAAATTGGGGGACGCTCGTGGCGTGGCGAATCGAGCAAATCGAGCCATTCTTTGATCACGACGAAATCGACGGGGTCACGGACAGTATTCGCCGGGGGTGGCTGACCGAGGGCCCGCATGCGGCCGAATTCCTGGCCGCCATTCAGGCCGATACCGGAGCGCGCCACGCCGTCTTGGCCCCGAACGGAACGCTCGGCTTGTTCTTGGCGCTGCTGGCGCTCGACCTGCCGCGGGACAGCGAGATCCTGATTCCGGCGTTCACGTTCTACGCCTCCGCCACCTCTGCCGTATTCGCCGGGCTGCGGCCCGTATTCGTCGACGTGGACCCCGAGACCTTCAACGTCGACGTCGACGCGCTGGAGTCCCTGGTCACCGAGCGCACCACAGCCGTGATGCCAGTTCACGTCTACGGACACTGCGCCCCCATGGATCGCGTCCAGGAATTCGCGGCGCGGCACCAGCTCGCGGTCATCGAGGACGCCGCGCAGGCCTATGGGGTGGGGTATCGGGGCCGGCACGCCGGCACCTGGGGCGACGTCGGGGTGATCTCGTTCTTCGCGGACAAGACCATCACGATGGGGGAGGGCGCGGTCGTGATGACCGACGACGATGCGCTCTACGAGCGGCTGCGGCTGTTGCGGAACCAAGGTCGGCTCAGCAGTGGGACCTTCGTCCACGATGCGCTTGGCATGAACTTCCGCGTCACCGACATGCAGTGTGCCGTGGGCCGTGCGCAATTGCGCAAGCTGCCGGAGCTGGTGGCGACGAAACAGGCCAATCATGCGCGCTACGTAGCCAATCTGAGCGATGTCGGCGGGGTGCGTTGGATGCAGGTCCAGCCTGGCTCGGATCACGTGCCGTTCCGGTTCGCCATGCTCAGCGACCGCCGGGCCGAAGTGGTGGCAGCGCTGGAGGAGGCGGGCGTGCAAACCCGTGGGTTCTTCCATCCGTTGCACCTTCAGCCCGCGTTGAAGGAGTACGCGCAAGGCTCGTTGCCAGTGGCCGAAAAACTTGCCGCAGATGGCATCTGCCTGCCGGTGCACCGGGGGCTCACCCCCACCGACATCGACGAAATGTCGGACATCATTCGCAAGGTGCACCAGGCCTGAAGCCCGGGCAGGCGAACCTGCTGCCGCCGGTCCAACGGCTGTGTCAGTAGGCGCCCTGGTGGCTGACCACGGCGCGCAACGTCTTCAGGATGATCGCGACATCGCTGGCCATCGACCAATTCTCGACGTAGAACAGGTCGAGCCGCACCGACTCTTCCCAGTCCAAGTCGGACCGACCGCTGATCTGCCACAGTCCGGTCACCCCGGGGCGCACCAAGAGCCGGCGCCTCACCTGACCGTCGTAGGTGTCGACTTCACTGCGCAGCGGCGGCCGTGGGCCCACCACACTCATCTGTTGTTTGAGCACGTTGACGAACTGGGGCAGCTCGTCGATGCTGAAGCGGCGCAGGAACTTCCCGACGGGAGTGATGCGCGGGTCGTTGCGCATCTTGAACAGCACCCCGTTGGGACAGTCGTTGAGTTGGGCCAACTTCTCGAGCTGGGCGTTCGCGTCGGCGACCATGGTGCGTAGCTTCAGCATGGTGAACGGTTGCCCGTCGAGCCCGATGCGCTCGGCGGCGTAGAACACCGGACCCGCGCTGGTGAGCTTGATGGCGATGGCCGAGATCAGCAGTATCGGAGCCGTGCCAATCAGCGCCGCCAAGGCGAAGCACGTGTCGAAGGCGCGCTTGCGGAACCGCTTCGCGCCCTGGTACTGCGGCTTCTCGACATGGATCAGCGGGTAGCCCGACACCGGGCGCACCATGAGACGCTGCCCGCCGATGTCCATCACCCCGGGGGAGACCACCAGGTCGACGTCGATGGCTTCGAGCTCCCACAGCAGCCGCCGAATACCTTCGGCGCCGAAGTGTTCGGTGTCGGTGATGGCCACGGTATCGGCGCCGTACTTGGAGATCGCCGCGATGGCGTGCAGCTCGTCGCCGAGAATGGGGATCTCGAAGCGCCCGACCGTCAAGGTGGACCCTGGAGCCTCGCAGTAGCCGGGAATTCCAACGCCGACGATCCGATAGCCGTTCTTGGGATTGCGGGTGAGCTCCCGGGCCAGCACTGATACCCCGCGCCGATCGCCGATGGCGATGACCGCCGTTTGACATTCCCCGTGGGTTCGAGCCCGGGCCAATTGCCGGCGCCACACGTTGCGCCCGACCACGAGGCCAATCGTTCCGATGGGCAGCGCGACCGCCAGATATCCGCGGGCGATGTCCAGCTTGAACAGCAGCGCGAAGATGGCGATGGCCCCGAACGTCCAGAACGACGCGTTGAACACGCGTACGTACTCGTAGATGCCCTCGCCGACGGTTCGCGGTGACCTGGTCCGGAATATTGCGAGCGCGGCCAGCCACAGCATTGCGAACAAAACCGACCAGAGCGTGAGTTTCATGTTCGATTCGCTGTCGCCCAACGGCGACCGGCCAAACCGAACGTATTGCGCAACGAGTACGGCTGCCACGACGATGACGGCATCGGTCACGGCCAACCGAAAGCCGTACGGCTTCTCCCAGCCCCTGCGTCCGGTCTTCGTCGCAGTTCTGGTGGCCCCCGCCAACATCGAATATCCCCCCCAAAAAAACGTCAGTCTGGACACGCTTTTTCATACTCTTTGCCCGTTTTATGCGGACGAGTTGCTTAGCTCTTCAGTACTGTAGTCCGACGCGACGGACTTGCATCTTGGAATGCGCGGCCATTCTCGAAATAATTCTGAAAGCAACGAAACTGCAGCGCTGAACAGTGGTTACTTCCCATCACTTGCGTCAATTGACCAATCGGAAGGCTGTGGGTAAGCTCACAATAGGCTGGGTTCATCGCCTGGAGGATTGTCGAGGGCAGCGTTTGCTCGGCAGGATTTCACTCATCCGCAACGTGTCGCTCATCTGGATGCGACAAGTGCAGAACGGGG
>JAHFVB010000281.1:0-6204 GCA_023264755.1 Mycobacterium sp.
TGTCGTTGACGGCGCGTGTCGCTAGGCGGCGCCCGAATTGCCTCCGGACTGATCGCGGCGATGGATGGGCACCAACCTCAACCGCGGCGCCAGACCCGCGTCGGCGAGCACCTCCAAGGCCTTGCGCTCATCATCTAGCAAACTCTCAGGAACGCCCAGAAGCACGCTCACCACGCAGTCCTGGCATCCGATCCCGCGCACCGCGCAGTCGTCGCAATCTATGACCACCGGCCCGGCGTCCGACTTGGGCGGCTCTGGGAAGTTGGGCAGCTGTGCCATTCCGGCGCTCCTCTCGATGCTTCGTTTGACAAATTCGTTCGAAGGTTCGTTCGATTCCTTCGACTGCTCGACACGCTAATCACGCCCTCCGACAAATCACTCGGCTGTCAGTCACCGGGCCTACCGTCACCTGGCATGGGGCAGCTGAGCTTGGTCGATCTCGGGGCGGAGGACGGGCTCGCCCCCCTGGCGCTCCTCGACACCACCTTCGTGGTCGTCGACCTCGAAACCACCGGCGGCCGCGCCAAGGAGAGCTCGCCCGGCCGAGGGGACCACGACGCCATCACCGAGATCGGTGCGGTCAAGGTGCGCGGTGGGGTCGTGCTGGGCGAGCTGGCCACCCTGATCGACCCCGGCCGCTCCATTCCCCCGCAGATCGTCTCCCTGACGGGCATCACCACGGCCATGGTGTGCGATGCGCCGAAGATCGAGTCGGTGCTGCCGACGTTCCTCGAGTTCTCCCGCGGCGCGGTGCTGGTGGCCCACAACGCCGGCTTCGACATCGGCTTCCTCAAGGCCGCCGCCGAACGGTGCGGGCTGCCGTGGTCTCGCCCGCCGGTGCTGTGCACCGTCAAGTTGGCCCGCCGGGTGCTCACCCGGGACGAGGCCCCCAGCGTCCGGCTGTCGGCGCTGGCGCAGCTCTTCCACGCCTCGACCACGCCAACGCACCGCGCCCTCGACGACGCCCGCGCCACCGTCGACGTGCTGCACGCGCTGATCGAACGGGTCGGCAATCAGGGCGTACACAGCTATCCAGACCTGCGGGCCTACCTGCCCGACGTCCCGCCCGCCCGGCGGCGCAAGCGCACGCTGGCAGTGGGCCTGCCACCCCGGCCGGGGGTCTACCTGTTCCGCGGCCCAACCGGCGAGGTGCTCTACGTCGGAACGGCGGTCGACTTGCGACGCCGGGTCGGCCAGTACTTCACCGGCGCCGAAACACGCACGCGCATCAAGGAAATGGTGCTGTTGGCCAGCTCCGTCGACCACGTCGAGTGTGCGCACGAGCTCGAGGCGGGGGTCCGGGAGCTCCGCCTGCTCGCCGCGCACGCCCCGCCCTACAACCAGCGCTCGAAGTTTCCACACCGGTGGTGGTGGGTGGTACTCACCGACGAAGCCTTCCCGCGGTTCTCCATCGTGCGGGCCCCCAAGCACGACGTTGCGATCGGACCGTTTCGCGTTCACGGCGACGCCGTCGCCACAGCAGCCCTGCTGGCCAGATTCACCGGCATACGGACGTGCACCACCCGGTTGGCCCGTTCGGCGCTCCACGGGCCGTCCTGCCCCCAGCGCGAGGTCGCCCCGTGTCCGGCGGGGCGCGACGTGACCGCTTCCGACTACGCAAGCTCCCCCGCTCAGGTCACCGAATTGATCGCTGGGCGCCACGACGCCGCACTGTCCGCTGTGCTGGCGCAGCTCGACGAATTGGTGGACCGCGGCCGATACGAGCAAGCCGCGCGGCTGCGGGACCACACCGCGGCCGCCATCGACGCGCTGTGGCGTGGGCAGCGCCTGCGGGCGCTGGCCGGCATCGAGGAACTCGTCGCAGCGCGGGCCGACGGCAGCGGCGGTTGGCAGCTGGCGGTCATCCGACACGGTCAGCTGGCCGCGGCGGGCAATGCGGCGCGCGGGGTACCTCCGATGCCGGTCGTGTCCGCACTCGCGGCGGCCGCCCAGGTCATCATGCCCAGCCAGGCTCCGCTCGGCGGCGCGCTCGTCGAGGAAACCGCACTGCTCGCGCGTTGGTTGGCCCAACCCGGAGTGCGCATCGTTCACGCCACGTCGGGCTACGCCACGCCGCGCTGGTCCGCCGGCCGGCTCGCCTCCTGGTCGGCCACCGCTCGGTCCGCGCGGCTGGCCGCCAAACAGGCGGTCGAAGACGATGCCGACCTCGGCCGCACGCTGCTTCCCCGCCGTCCCAAGGTCGTCGACCAGCAGGTCGGCTGACTAGTTCGGCGACGTCAGAGCTGCTGGGTGAAGCGCACCCAGCGGGCCAGCAGTCCTTCCGCCGCCCCGGAATCGATCGCCTCCTTGGCCCGCGCCAGACCGGCCTCCCACGCCGGCACCCACTTGGCGTCACTGGACAACCCGGCGTGGGCGACCATCGCGCCCGCGGCGTTGAGCAGCACGGCGTCGCGCACCGGCCCGGTCGCGCCGGCCAGCACCGCCCGCACCGAGGCGGCGTTGGCCTCGGCGTCGCCACCGGTCAACTCGGAGAGTTCGGCGCGCTGGAAGCCCAATGCCGCCGGATCGAACGTCAGCCGCTCCACCGTCCCGGCTTGTACCCGCCAGATGGTGCTCGTCGTCGTAGTGGTGAGTTCGTCGAGCCCGTCGTCGCCGTGAACCACCAGGACGCTGCTTCCGCGGGCCGCGAAGACGCCGGCCATCACCTCGGCCAGGTCACCCCACGCGCAGCCGATCAGCCCAGCCCGCGGGCCGGCCGGGTTGGTCAGCGGGCCAAGCAGATTGAAGACGGTCGGAACGCCGAGCTCGCGGCGGACCACCGACGCATGACGATAGGAGGGGTGAAACTGCGGCGCGAAGCAGAACCCGATGCCGACCTCGGCCACGCTGCGCGCCACCTCGTCGGGCCCTAGGTCGATGCGGACCCCGAGCGCCTCCAGCGTGTCGGCGCCGCCCGACAGCGAGGACGCGGCCCGATTGCCGTGTTTGACGACCGGGATGCCACTCGCGGCCACCACGATCGACGCCATCGTGGAGAGGTTCACGGTGTTGGCGCCGTCGCCGCCGGTACCGACCACGTCGACCGAGTCGTCGCCGAACCGGTCGGTCGGCACCCGACGGGCGTGGCGCAGCATGGTGTCCGCGAGTTCGGTCACCTCACCAGAGGTGGGGCCCTTCATCTTCATCGCGATGCCGAACGCGGCGATCTGGGCCGGCGTCGCGGTCCCGGTCATGATCTGGTCCATGGCCCAGGCCGCCACTCCGGGCGCGAGCGATCGTCTAGTGGTCAGTCGCCCGAGCAGCTGGGGCCAGGTCTGGGAATCGTCTGAAGGCACCGGCGCAGGATAAACCTCGGGTCGCCAGCGTCGCGCAGACCCAAAAATGACGAATGTTGTGACCCGGGTGGAGTTCAACAACTACAAAGCGTCATACTTGCGGGGTGACGAGTGCTGTAGGGACCTCGGGAACCGCGATCACTGCTCGAGTGCATTCGCTGAACCGCCCCAATATGGTAAGTGTCGGCACCATCGTGTGGCTTTCCAGCGAGTTGATGTTCTTTGCTGGGCTGTTCGCGATGTACTTCACCGCCCGGTCGCAAGCCGGCGGTGTTTGGCCGCCGCCGCCCACCGAGCTCAACCTGGTGCAGGCCGTGCCCGTGACCCTGGTGCTGATCGCCTCGTCGTTCACCTGTCAGATGGGTGTCTTCGCGGCTGAGCGCGGCGACGTCTACGGGCTGCGCCGCTGGTACCTCTTGACCTTCGGGATGGGCCTGTTCTTCGTGCTCGGCCAGGGCTACGAGTACTACCACTTGGTGAGCCACGGGACGACGATCCCCGGCAGCGCCTACGGCTCGGTGTTCTACCTCGCGACGGGCTTCCACGGCCTGCACGTGATCGGTGGACTCATCGCCTTCCTATTCCTGTTGGCCCGCACGCGGATGAGCAAGTTCACCCCCGCTCAGGCCACTGCGGCGATCGTCGTGTCGTATTACTGGCACTTCGTCGACATCGTGTGGATCGCACTGTTCGCCGTCATCTACTTCGTTCGATGATCGGCTCGTCCGTCCGCTCGCCGAAGCGTCCGATGAGAAGGGGTTCGATGACCAGCAAGTCCCGCCGTCGGCTGCGCCGGCGCCTGTCGGCAGCAACGCTGCTGCTGATCGGACTGCTCTTCGCAGGTGGCCTGGCGGCCACCCTGACACCGAAACCGCAAGTGGCACAGGCCGACGAATCACAGTTGGCACTGCTGCGCACGGGTCAGCAGCTGTTCGAGACCTCGTGCGTGACGTGCCACGGCGCGAACCTGCAGGGCGTGCCCGACCGCGGACCCAGCCTGATCGGCGTCGGCGACGCCGCGGTCTACTTCCAGGTCTCGACCGGGCGCATGCCGGCGATGCGCGGCGAGGCGCAGGCCCAGAGCAAGGCGCCCGTGTTCGACGAGCACCAGATCGACGCGCTCGGGGCCTACGTCCAGGCCAACGGCGGCGGTCCCACGGTTCCGAGGGACGCCAACGGCGCAGTGGCGCAAGACTCGCTGATCGGTCAGGACGTCGCCCGCGGTGGTGACTTGTTCCGACTCAACTGCGCGTCGTGCCACAACTTCACCGGCAAGGGTGGCGCGCTGTCCTCGGGCAAGTTCGCACCACCGCTCGATGAGGCCAAGCCGGCCCAGATCTTCACCGCGATGCTGACCGGACCGCAGAACATGCCGAAGTTCTCGGACCGTCAGCTCAGCCCGGAACAGAAGCGCGACATCGTCGCCTACGTTCAGCAAGCCACCCAGACCCCCGACCCCGGCGGCTACGGCCTCGGCGGCTTCGGACCCGCTCCGGAGGGCATGGCAGCCTGGATCATCGGGATGGTCGCGGTGATCGGCATTTCGATGTGGATCGGATCACGCGCATGAGCGACACCAAAGGCCCAGAAATCCCCAGCGACGCCGAGCTGGCCGAAATGTCCCGCGAGGAGCTCGTCGCACTCGGCGGCCGCATCGATGGCGTCGAGACCGTCTTCAAGGCTCCCCGCTGGCCCGTCGAGGGCACCAAGGCCGAGAAGCGCGCCGAGCGCACCGTCTCGTATTGGCTGCTGCTCGGCGGTCTTTCGGGATTGGCACTGTTGCTCGTCTTCCTGTTCTGGCCGTGGGAGTACAAGCCGTTCGGCTCCGAGGGCGAACTGCTCTACTCGCTGGCCACCCCGCTGTACGGGCTGACGTTCGGGCTTTCGATCCTGGCCATCGGCATCGGCGCGGTGCTGTACCAGAAGAAGTTCATCCCGGAGGAGATCTCGATCCAGGACCGCCACGACGGCGCCTCCTCCGAGCTCGACCGCAGGACGGTGGCCGCCAACCTGACCGACGCCCTCGAGGGCTCGACCATCAAGCGGCGCAAGGTCATCGGGTTGTCGCTCGGCATCGGACTCGGCGCGTTCGGGCTGGGCACGGCGGTCGCCTTCGTCGGCGGCCTCATCAAGAACCCGTGGGCCAAGGTCGTGCCCACGGCCAACGGCAAGACGGCGGTGCTCTGGACGTCGGGCTGGACCCCGCGCTTCCACGGCGAGACCATCTACATGGCCCGCGCCACCGGCCTGCCGGGCGAGTCGCCGTTCGTCAAGCTGCGGCCCGAGGACATCGACGCCGGCGGCATGGAGACGGTGTTCCCGTGGCGTGAGAGCGACGGCGACGGCACCACCGTCGAGTCCGCACACAAGCTCACCGAAATCGCGATGGGCGTGCGCAACCCCGTCATGCTGATCCGCATCCGGCCCGCAGACATGGGCCGCGTGGTCAAGCGCCAGGGCCAAGAGAGCTTCAACTTCGGCGAGTTGTTCGCCTTCACGAAGGTGTGCTCGCACCTGGGCTGCCCCTCCTCGCTGTACGAACAGCAGACCTATCGGATCCTTTGCCCGTGTCACCAGTCGCAGTTCGACGCGTTGCACTTCGCGCGGCCCATCTTCGGGCCGGCCGCGCGGGCGCTCGCGCAACTTCCGGTGACCATCGACAAGGACGGCTACCTAGTCGCCAACGGTGACTTCATCGAGCCCGTCGGACCGGCATTCTGGGAGCGCAAATCATGAGTCCACAGAGTTCTTCGAAGCTAGGTGCGCTGGCCGCCCACCAGGGCGACGCGATCGATTCGCGTTACCACCCCTCGGCGGCGGTGCGACGCCAGCTGAACAAGGTCTTCCCGACGCACTGGTCGTTCCTGCTCGGTGAGATCGCGCTGTACAGCTTCATCGTGCTCTTGCT
>JAHFVB010000281.1:6214-6783 GCA_023264755.1 Mycobacterium sp.
GACCCGTCGATGGCTGAGGTCACCTATCACGGTGTCTACCAGCCACTCAACGGCGTGCAGATGTCGAAGGCCTACGAATCGGCGCTCAACATCAGCTTCGAGGTCCGCGGCGGGTTGTTCGTCCGCCAGATCCACCACTGGGCAGCCCTGCTGTTCGCGGCGTCGATCATGGTTCACCTCGCCCGCATCTTCTTCACCGGCGCCTTCCGCCGGCCCCGCGAAGCGAACTGGGTGATCGGCTCGCTGCTGCTGATCCTGGCGATGTTCGAGGGCTACTTCGGCTACTCGCTGCCCGACGACCTGCTGTCCGGGACCGGGTTGCGCGCGGCGTTCTCCTCCATCACGTTGGGCATGCCCCTGATCGGCACCTGGCTGCACTGGGCGCTGTTCGGCGGCGACTTCCCCGGCCAGATCATCATCCCGCGGCTCTACGCCCTACACATCCTGCTGATCCCGGGAATCATCCTGGCGCTCATCGGCGCTCACATGGCGCTGGTGTGGTTCCAGAAGCACACCCAGTTCCCCGGACCGGGCCGTACCGAGCACAACGTCGTCGGCGTGCGCGTCAT
>JAHFVB010000020.1 GCA_023264755.1 Mycobacterium sp.
GCAGTGCGGTTCCCAGTAGAAGTAATTGCGCAGCGGACGGAAGAAGTCGTCGAAGTTGGAGATGTTGTCCCGCACTTCGGCGATGTCGATGGCGGTCTGCTTGGTCTTGAGCACCATCGAGTGGGTGACCGCGGCCATCTGCGCAGTCAATGACGACATCTTGGTCAACGAGTCGATGGTGGACTGCATCTCGTCGGCCTGCTTGAGCATGTCGGCCATGCGGTCCTGGTTGTACTTCTGATTCATCGTCTGCGTGGTGCCCTGCATGCTGATCGCGAACGGAATGGTCGTGTGCTTGATCGGCTTGCCCTCGGGCCGGGTGATGGTCTGGACCCTGGAGATGCCGGGCACGCGGAAGATGGCCTTGGCGATCTTGTCGATGACCAGGAAGTCCGCCGAATTGCGCAGATCGTGGTCGCTTTCGACCATCAGCAGTTCGGGATTCATCCGGGAGGCGTCGAAGTGCCGCTCGGCGGCGGCATAACCGAGGTTGGCCGCGATGTCGGCGGGTAGGTACTTTCGATTGTCGTAGCTGGTGCGGTAGCTGGGCAGGGCGAGCAGGCCGACCAGTGCCAGCGCGATCGTCGCGACGAGAATCGGCCCTGGCCAGCGCACCACTGCCGTGCCGATGCGGCGCCAACCGCGCGACCGGATCCGACGTTTGGGCTCGAAGCGCCCGAAGCGGCTGCCGATCACGATGACGGCGGGCCCCAACGTCAACGCTGCGAGCACGGCTACCAAGGTTCCGATCGCACAGGGTGCGCCGAGGCTCTGGAAGTACGGCAGTCGCGTGAAGCTGAGACAGAGCATGGCGCCGGCGATGGTCAAGCCTGACCCAAGGACCACGTGCGCGGTGCCGCGAAACATCGTGTAGAAGGCGGTTTCTCGGTCCTCGTCGTCGCCGCGCGCTTCCTGGTAGCGGCCGATGGCGAAGATCGCGTAGTCGGTGCCTGCGGCGATGACCATCAGCGTCAGCAAGCTGGTCGCGAACGTCGAGAGCCCGATGACGTCGTGATAGCCGAGGAATGCCACGATGCCGCGGGCGGCGCCGAGCTCGGAGAACACCATCACCAGCACCAGCAGCATCGTGCCGATCGAGCGGTACACCAGCAGCAGCATCACGGCGATCACGACGAGCGTGAGCAGTGTGACCAACAGGATGCTCTTGTCGCCGGCGTGGGTCTGATCGGACACCAGTGGCGCGCCCCCGGTGACGTACGTCTTCAGGCCGGGCGGTGGTGGAGTCGATTCGACGATGCTGCGGACCGCGGCGACGGAGTCGTTGGCGCGGGTCTCGCCCTGGTTGCCGCGTAGGTAGACCTGGACGTAGGCGGCCTTGCCGTCGTTGCTCTGCGAGCCCGAGGCAGTCAACGGGTCGCTCCAGAAGTCCGCGACGTGCTCGACGTGAGCGGTGTCGGCCTGGAGCTTCTTCACCAGCCCGTCGTAGTAGTGGTGGGCCTCGGCGCCCAGCGGCTGGTCGCCTTCCAGCAGCACCATCGCATTGCTGTCGGAGTCGAACTCTCCGAAGTTGGACCCGATCTGTCTCATCGACATCATCGACGGGCCGTCCTTGGGGCTGAGCCCCACGGTGTGCTCTTTGGCGACCTCCTCCAACGGAGGAACGGCGACGTTGGTGATGATGGTCAGGGCCAACCAGCCGAGCAGGATCGGTACGGCCATGGCGTGAATGAAGCGGGCCACCCGGCCCGGCTCGGTATGCGCGTTGCTCATCCAGAGCCCATCCCGACTCGGTGCGGCATCCGCATCACAGCCCCCTCGACGAGCCATCCATCGGCCCAAAGCGAGACCGCGCGCGTGACAGATCAAGCCCCGCGCGTCATATATCTAGCCAGTCAAACAGTCGTCTGTCAATCGTGCTGGAGTCGGCGTTTTGCCCGACCAGCGCCGCTCGGTGGTCCGTCGTACGGCCGTCGAACCGGGGGCCGCCGGGGTGCGGGCCGTGCCGCCGACGCGGCCGTCAGACCAGGGCTCGCCGCTCGCGGAGAAGTCGTTGCGCCAAGCTGATATAGGTCGTCGCGACGACCGGCCCCGCCAAGGTGGGCGCCAACCGGCGCCCCTCGGCCGCCATGTTGCCGGCCAGCCGCGGGTCGGTGAGGACCCGCCGCAGCGCGGAGGTCAGGGCCTCCGGATCGTCGTGGTCGACGATGATGCCCGCGCCCGTGCGTAGCAGTTCCATCGCATGCGGGAACGCCGTGGCCACCACCGGGCGGCCGCTTGCGACGGCGTTCACCAGGGCCCCGGAGGACAGTTGATGGCTCGAGTCGTAGGGCAGCACCACCACGGCGCTGGACTGCACCATGGTGGCCACCGCCGAACCGCTGCGATAGGCCGGATCGAATACCACCGAGCCCGTCAGGCCGCGCTCGCGGACCTGCTCGATGCGCGCCTCGCGGTAGGCCTCCCCCTCAGCCTCCGCGACTCGCGGATGCGTCGGGCCTGCGATCACGTATTGAGGACGGCCCCGGAGGTCCTGTAGCTCGGCCATGGCGTCGATGACCCGCTCGACGCCCTTGCCGGGACCGAGCAGTCCGCCGGTCAACACGGTCGGCCGGCCGGCCCGCTTCAAGGCGGTGCCCAGCGGGATCGTTGCGCCGTGGGCGATCGTGCTGACCTTGTGGCGGTCGACGGTGAAGCCGGCGCTCAACTGCGCGGCCGCCGCTTCGGAGGTCACGACCACGTGGTCGGCCCGCGCGAACATCGCTTCGAAGACAGCTCGTTCCCCCGCGGTGGGGTCGGTGGGGACCGCGTGCGCGATCACGATCGACGGGATGCGTAGCCCGTTGATGACCTCGACGACCTGGTCGCCGTCGGTACCGCCGTAGATCCCGCAGTCGTGCTGGATCACCGCGATGTCGCGCCGGTTCAACAGGTCCACGCACGCGGAGGTCGACGCCGCCGATCCGCTTGCGAGCTCCCCCACCACCCGCGGGTCCGAGGGCGTCGATCCGTCGGCTACCCGCACGACGGTGACGTCGGCGCCGTTGGCCTCCAACCCCGCGACGAAGGCGGCGCTGAAGCCGGCCATCCCGCACAGCGCAGGCGGGTGCGTGCCTAGGACGCCGAACCGGGGCGGCACGGAAAGATGTTGTGGTGCAGCACGGTTGGTCAGAGATCTACCAAGAGACAATGCGGTCAAAGCGATCCCGACGTCCGGTTGTCACGGAGGTGTCCGGCTCGAGCGGGTGCTCATGGAGCGCAGCGGCTAGGGCTGGATTCATCCCGGACTGATTGGTCGCCCAACCGCACCCACATTACACCCATGGAGGTGCCACGACGATGGTCGACCGCGGCGAATTGCGGCGCGAACTCGCCGGTGGTCGACCCCGTACCCCCGGGCGTCCCGCGGTGCGGGGTGCCGAATTGCGTTTCCGCGCAGCCACTCTGCCTGCTGATTCGACACCCCTACCGACTATCCGAAGAGCCGACGTTTCGCAGTCGTCTTCTGATCACCTGCGACGTCGGTCCATTCCCCCGCCGCGTAGTTGTGCGACGTCTTGGCGCCGATGCGCAGCACGTCCAGCGTGCCGTCCGAATGCTTGACGTAGGAATCGCCGAAACGCATGTACTCGTCGGTTGCGCCGTCGGCCAGCGTCACGTGAACTGTCATGAAACCTCCAGATGCACCGGCGATACCGACGCGATCGGCTTGAAGTTCACCTGCGGCCCGGAGGACCGAAGGGTGCGGCAGGGCGCGATATCGCGACTCAGCGAACCTTTTCCGCGATGGTGTTCAGCGTGTGCAACACGTGAACGGCAAGTGCGCCCGCAGCGTCGTCGTCGAGCTTGGAATGAGCCAGAATGGTGTCCTTGACGAGGCTGACACGGATGTCATAGGGACTGCGGAACGTTGTGGGCGAAGCCATCGAATTTGTCCTTTTTAGCCGAGCATTCTCGCCCGTAGGTGGGCTGCTCGATACCGTCCACGTTACTCCCTTGCCGCTCGGCCGGGCGGGATACGAAAAGTGGGATTCGATGGCACCCGCGAAACGGAGCGCCGACCGGCGCCGGCCGCCGCCCCACCTGCCGCCTCGGCATGTTGAAACCCGTTGGTGCGTAAGGCAATACCGCAGGGCTGCGGTCAGGCGACGAACGGTCGCGCCAGCCATCGCCGAAGCGGGCAGGATGGGCTGGGCGTACAGTCGGCGGATCGGGACCACTCAGGCCCCCAATTAGAGGGCTGGCAATGGCTGACAAGTCTCCCAGATCGAGCATGTCCAAGAAGTCCGCCAAGTCGCTCAAGGAGAAGCGCGCCGACAAGCGCACGGATGGAAGTCAAGCCTCGGCGACCGACAACTTGATGAACCGCAACAAGAAGCGCTGACCGCCCCTCCCCTGCCTCGGGCATCCGCCTCTTCGGCCAATCCAAGCGAGCTGGCGAGTATGAATCCCTGCGCACGCCTGCAGTCATACACTCGCTCTATCCGTGGAACTTGGCTCGAAGAGGAGCATGAAGATCATGACGATGACCGAACCGGACGTCGCGGCCAGCACCCCGTTCGAACGGGATGTCGCGGCCACGCAGGAGTATTTCGACAACCCACGCTTCGACGGGATCGTGCGGCTGTACACGGCCCGCCAAGTCGTCGAGCAGCGCGGGACGATTCCCACCGACTACACCGTGGCGCGCGAGGCGGCCGCGGCCTTCTACCCGCGGCTGCGGGAACTCTTCGCGTCGAAGAAGAGCATCACCACCTTCGGCCCCTACTCTCCCGGCCAGGCCGTGACGATCAAGCGGATGGGCATCGAGGGCATCTACCTCGGCGGCTGGGCGACGTCCGCCAAGGGATCCATCAGTGAGGATCCCGGGCCCGACCTGGCCAGCTATCCGCTGAGCCAGGTGCCGGACGAGGCGGCCGGACTGGTGCGCGCACTGCTGACCGCCGATCGCAATCAGCAGTACTTGCGCCTGAAGATGACCGACGCACAACGCGCCGCCACCCCGGCGGTCGACTATCGGCCGTTCATCATCGCCGACGCCGACACCGGCCACGGCGGAGACCCGCACGTCCGCAACCTGATTCGGCGCTTCGTCGAGGCCGGCGTGCCGGGCTACCACATCGAGGACCAGCGGCCCGGTACCAAGAAGTGTGGCCACCAGGGCGGCAAGGTACTGGTGCCGTCGGACGAACAGATCAAACGGCTCAACACCGCCCGCTTCCAACTCGACATCATGCGGGTGCCGGGCATCATCGTGGCGCGCACGGACGCCGAGGCCGCCAATCTGATCGACAGCCGCGCCGACGAGCGTGACCAGCCGTTCCTGCTCGGCGCGACCAATCTGAAGGTGCCGCCGTACAAGGCCTGCTATCTGGCGATGATGCGGAGCCTGTACGACCAGGGCGTCACCGACGTGCGCGGCCACCTGCTGTATGCCATTCCCGACGGCGAGTACGCCACGGCTGACGCCTGGCTCGAACGCCATGGCATCGCATCGGTCATC
Source organism: Mycobacterium sp. (assembly GCA_023264755.1). GTDB lineage: Bacteria > Actinomycetota > Actinomycetes > Mycobacteriales > Mycobacteriaceae > Mycobacterium. The sequence continues at coordinate 5,462 of JAHFVB010000020.1, forward strand.
ACCGAGGCGGCTGCTGCATGGAAGGCCGAGCAGGACGGCCAACAGTCGATCGACGAGCTCTTCGACCACGTCGAGTCGCAGTTCGTCGACGCCTGGCAGGCGGACGCCGGACTGGAGACCTACGGCGAGGCGGTGGCCGAGCTGCTGGCGTTCCGCGAGCGCGAGGGTGAGCCGCTGGAAATGAACGCCGCGGACTGGCGGACGTTCGCCGAGCACGCATCGCTGTATGCCGCGCGCGAGAAGGCCAGGGAACTGGGCGCCGACGTCCCGTGGGACTGCGAGCGCACCAAGACTCCCGAGGGGTATTACCAGGTGCGCGGCGGCATTCCGTACGCGATCGCCAAGTCGCTGGCGGCGGCCCCGTTCGCCGACATCCTCTGGATGGAGACCAAGACCGCCGATCTGGACGACGCCAGGCAGTTCGCCCACGCCATCCACTCGGTGTACCCCGACAAGATGCTGGCGTACAACCTGTCCCCGTCGTTCAACTGGGACACCACCGGCATGAGCGACGACGAGATGCGGGCCTTCCCCGAGGAGATCGGCAAGATGGGCTTCGTCTTCAACTTCATGACCTACGGCGGCCACCAGATCGACGGCGTGGCCGCCGAGGAGTTCGCCACCGCGCTGCGCCAGGACGGCATGCTGGCGCTGGCCCGGCTGCAGCGCAAGATGCGGCTGGTCGAGTCGCCCTACCGCACCCCTCAGACACTCGTCGGCGGGCCGCGCAGCGATGCCGCGCTGGCCGCGTCGTCGGGGCGCACCGCGACCACCAAGTCGATGGGCAAGGGCTCGACTCAGCACCAGCACCTGGTGCAGACCGAGGTCCCGAAGAAGCTGCTCGAGGAGTGGCTGGCGTTGTGGAGCGAGCACTACCACCTCGACGAGACGTTGCGCGTGCAGTTGCGGCCGCGCCGCGCGGGCGGCGAGGTGCTCGAACTCGGGATCTACGGCACCAGGGACGACGGCGAAGAGGAACTGCTCGCCAACGTGCTGGTCGATCCGATCAAGGATCGACATGGCCGCAGCATCCTGACCGTTCGCGACCAGAACACCTTTGCCGAGAAGCTACGCAAGAAGCGCCTGATGACGCTGGTGCACCTCTGGTTGGTGCACCGCTTCAAGGCCGAGGCGGTCTACTACGTCACGCCGACCGAGGACAACCTCTATCAAACCGAGAAGATGAAGTCGCACGGCATCTTCAGCAACGTTCATCAGGACGTCGGGGAGATCGTCGTCGCCGACGTGAATCAGCCGCGCATCGACGAGTTGCTGGCCCCGGATCGCGAAGCGCTGCTGCGCTTGATCCGCAAGGAGGACTAACCGGCGCGGGCCGCTGGTGCGGCTTCGGCCGTGTCGTCCCGGTCCGGGTCCGTCGCGAGCCGGCTCCGCCGGGCCCCGTGGACGAAGTAGACGACCAGCCCCACCGCCATCCACACGAAGAACCGGACCCACGTGGCTGCGGGCAGGTTCAGCATGAGGTACACCGCGGTGAGCACGGCCAGTGCGGGCACCACGGGCACCCCGGGGCAGCGGAACGCGCGCTTGAGTTCGGGCCGGGTGCGCCGCAGCACGACGATGCCGATGGCGACCAGTACGAAGGCGAACAGCGTGCCGATGTTGACCAGTTCGGCGAGCTCGGTCAGCGGGACGAAGGTCGCGATGAGCGCCACGACGACGCCGGTCAACATCGTCGTGCGCAGCGGGGTGCCAAAGCGGGGGCTGACCTTCGCAAAGCTCCTCGGCAGCAACTGATCTCGGCTCATCGCGAAGAACACGCGGCTCTGGCCCAGCATCAGCACCATCATCACCGTGGTCAGTCCGACCAACGCGCCGATCGAGATGACGGTGGCGAAGCCGGGATGGCCCACCGAGCGGAACGCCTCGGCGAGCGGGGCGTCGACCTTGATGTCGGTGTACTTCACCATTCCCGTGACCACCAACGACACCGCGACGTAGAGCGCCGTGCAGATGCCGAGCGAGGCGAAGATGCCAATGGGCATGTCGCGCTGAGGATTCTTGGTCTCCTCGGCCGCGGTCGCGACGATGTCGAATCCGATGTAGGCGAAGAAGACCAGGGCCGCGCCGGTGAAGATACCGCTCACCCCGAACGCGCCGGGCGAGAGTCCGAGGTCTTGTAGCAGCGACGACGTGGCTTGGGCCCCGCTGGCCGACGGGGAGCCGGCCGGTGGCACGAAGGGCGAGTAGTTGCTCATCTTGATGAAGAACAGGCCCGCGACGATGACCAGCAGCACGATGGCGACCTTGATGACCACGAAGACGAAGTTGAGCTGTGAGGAGATCTTGATCCCCACGCAGAGCACGCCGGTGAGGATCAGCACGATCGCGGCGGCGACCAGGTTGTGCCCCTCCCCGTAGGCGAATCCGGGGATGGTGAGGCCGACTCCCTTCAGCACGTCGGCGAAGTAACTCGACCACCCGACGGCGACGGTGCTGGCGCCAAGTGCCAATTCCAGGATCAAGTCCCACCCGATGATCCACGCGACGAGCTCGCCGAGGCTGGCATAGGAGAAGGTGTAGGCCGACCCCGCCACCGGAACCGTGCTGGCGAACTCGGCGTAGCAGAGCGCCGCCAACGCGCAGGCGATGCCCGAGAACACGAACGACAGCGCGATGGCCGGTCCGGCCTTCTCCCCCGCCGCCTCACCGGTCAACACGAAGATGCCCGTGCCGAGGATGACCCCGACTCCGAACACCGTCAGTTGTAGCGGTCCCAATTCCTTGCGCAGCTGGTGCTCGGACTCCTCGGTGTCCTGGATGGACTGCTCGACGCTCTTGGTGCGCATGACGTTCATCGGGCCGGCTCGCCTTCCCCGCGGTCCCACGACTGCACGCCCTGAGCAGTCCCATCGACGGTTCCGCCAGCATGCCCAGCACGATTGGTGGGCAAACCTCATCGCACGGGTGCCCCCGTGACTGGTGGATTTCGCTTCGCCTTTCCCCAGCGGAAACCCCGGGTGGGGGCTAGCTTGGGCAGATGGCCCGCCAGCTAGCCGGATGTTGCCGCTGTCATCGAAAGACATTTGGCGACAACCCATCTTGCGATTCCGACGTTTTCTGGAGACTAGCTGCGCAGCACCTGTGAACGGACCGGCCGGCAGCGCCCCCAATCGCCCCTCGAGAGGACACGAATGACCACTGAAGCGACGGGCTACCAGTCCGAGTTGGAGAAGACCCTCGGCCTCCGCGGGGTCGTGATGTTCGGGCTGGCCTACATGGCCCCGATCATCGTGCTGGGCATCTTCGGCGTCATCGCCGTGAAGTCGAACGGTGGGAGCGCGGGCTCGTATCTGCTCGCCACGGTCGCGATGTTGTTCACCGCCCTGAGTTACGGCTTGATGGCCAAACACTTTCCGGTCGCCGGCTCGGCGTACACCTACGTGCGCAAGTCGTTGGACGCGCGGGCGGGCTTCATCGTCGGTTGGGCGATCCTGCTGGACTACCTCTTTCTGCCACTGGTGATTTGGCTCATCGGCGCCGCCTACCTGAAGGACCAGTTTCCGGCGGTGCCCGGCTGGGTCTGGATCGTGGCGTTCATCGTTATCACCTCGGCGCTGAACGTCATCGGGCTCAAGGTCGCCGACATGGCGAACTTCGTGCTGATGGCCTTCCAACTCCTGGTCCTGATCCTGTTCGTGGTCCTCACGATCGCCCATCTGGTCGGGCACTCGGATTCACTGATCTCGCTCAAGCCGTTCACCGGTGACGGCGGCTTGCTGGCCATCGCCGCGGGCTCGGCCGTCGCGGCCTATTCGTTTCTCGGTTTCGACGCCGTCAGCACGCTGACCGAGGAGACGCACGACGCCGAACGCAACATCCCCCGCGCCATCGTCTTGGTGGCGTTGATCGGCGGTGCGATCTTCATCGTGGTGTCCTATTTCGTGACACTGGTGGCTCCCGGCGGGACGTTCGACAACGCAGACTCGTTGGCCAACGATGTCGCCAAGACCATCGGCGGCAGCGTATTCGGCGCGTTCTTCCTCGCGGCGCTGATCGTCGCTCAGTTCACCTCGGGCCTGGCGGCGCAGGCTGCCGTCGCCCGGTTGCTCTACGCGATGGGCCGCGACGGCGTGCTGCCGAACAAGTTCTTCGGGGTGGTGTGGTCGAAGTTCCACACCCCGGTGCCGAACATCCTGCTGGCCGGGGTCATCGGCCTGGGGGCGATCTTCTTGTCCGTCACGACCTCGACGTCGTTCATCAACTTCAGGGCGTTCACGGCGTTCACCCTGGTCAACCTGTCGGTGATCGCGTACTTCCTGCGGCACCGCGCGGACCGGCTGAGCCCGTTCCGGTACGTGGTCATTCCGCTGATCGGGGCGCTCATCGACGTGGCCTTGCTGACTCAGCTCGACAAGGATGCGTTGATCCTGGGGCTGTCGTGGTTGGGCCTCGGGCTCGTCTACCTGCTGGTGTTGACCAGGGGGTTCACCCGCCAGCCGCCGGACCTGGCCGGCATTGCCGAAGCCGACTGACTAGTCCGCCGCGCCGGGGTCGTCGTAGTAGACGTAGTTGAGCAGCAACTGGCTGAGGTGGTCGACGAACAGCTCGGTGGGAATCGCGGGCCGATCGACGATGTAGCGAATCGACAGTTGCGTGGTCGTGTGCACGACGAACCACGTGGCGGTGTCCAAGTCGGGGTGCCGAAGTCGGTTCTGGTTGGCCAGCAGTTGGTGGTAGACCAGGTCCCGTCCGCGCGTCAGCAGCGCGGCCAACACGTCGCTGCCGCCAAAGCTGGGCACCTGATCCACGGCTACGCGCAACAGCTCGGCTTGCGCTTCAAGGGCATTCACCAAGGTGGTGAGCACCACCCGCGTGCCGTCCTCGGCCGAGCGGCCCGCCATGCTGCGGAAGGCCGACGAGATGTCGACGCTGACGTCTTCGGAGAGCCGAGCGACCACGGCCGCAACGATGGCGTCCTTGTCGCTGAAGTATTGGTAGAGCGAACCGGGGCTGACTCCCGCGGCCCGCGCGATGCGGTTGGTGGAGGCACCGTCGTAGCCGTACGCGATCAGTACGCGAGCGCCGGCCTCGACGATGCGCTCGACCGTCGCGCGCGAACGGTCCTGTCTCGGCGATTTACGTGGGCCGGAGCGCTCTGCAGCCATCGGCGCAGTGTGACACAGAACGCGAGTTGAAAGCGAGCTATCGCTCACGTTTGACTGGCGACATGGTCAACCTCATCTCAGCGGCCGACGAAGAGCTCCACCCGCCCGGCGCCGCCCCGCATTGGCAGGAAAGCTACTACTTCAACTGGGTCGACCTGGCCGGCCACACCCTGGGCTTCGCGCGGCTCGGCTACCGGTTCGCAGAGCGCCGAGCCGACGCGGTGGTCGTCACCATGCGCGACGGCCGGCGGGAGCTCGTCTACGGCGCAGTCGACCAGCCCATCGACGGCGACCCGCTCGCGTTGCGCTGTGCCGACGGTCTGACCATCGGCCGCCTGACCTTCCGGGCGGAGGAACCGTTGCGGCAGTGGCGAATCACCCTGACCGGACGCGACGAACTCGACGTGACGTGGACGGCGCTGGCGCCGGCCTTCGACTTCGGCCACAACGGCACCGAGGTGGTCGCCCATCGGCACTTCGAACACCCCGGCACGGTGACCGGCCGGTCCCGGATCCGCGGCCACGAGCACCAGCTCGATGGCTTTGGCACCCGGGACAAGTCGTGGGGTCCCAGGGACTGGGCCGGCATCGCCGGCTGGGATTGGATTTCTGCGCAGTTCGGCGAAGAACTGGCCTTCACCGTCACGCAAACGACCACCGCCGGCCAACTCGCCCAGTCCGGGTTCGTCAGCCGCGGAGGCCACACGACTGGGGTCGGCAGCTTCGAGCTGCGCTACACCTCCGACGGCGCACACAGCGCGCGGGATGCCGAGCTGTCGATCGTCGACGACGCGGGCGTGGCGATCTTCGTCAGTGCCCGCGGCATCAGTCAGATGCCGCTGTTCAAGCGCGGCCTGATGCTCCACGAAACACATGCCCGGTTCGACGCCCGCCTCCAGGACGGTTCCCACCTGCCCGGCGCCGGGGTGATCGAGCACACCTGGCATGCGGGGCCGCGCGAACTGCTCGGCCGACTGCCCAGTCTGCTTCCCGTCGTCAAGGACGCCATGGTTTCGAGGTTTCGGTGATCGTTCGACTAACCCCCGGGTCCGCCGTCGGGTCGATCGGCGGAAAGGGACAGGGCCTGGTCCGGCTGCTCGGGGCGGGCCTGCCGGTGCCGGAGGCGTGGTGCATAGCCGCGGACACGTCGCTGGATTCCGCTACCCGCACAGCCTGTCTCGACGAGGGTCTGGCCACCTGGTGGAGCGAGGTCCACGAATCGTTCCCGGGATCGCCGTGGGCGGTGCGCAGCTCGGCCGTCGCCGAGGACCTCGCCGATGCCTCGTTCGCCGGGGTGTACGAAACGGTGCTCGGGGTCGACTCGCTGGACGGGCTACGGGACGCGGTCCGCGAGTGCTGGGCGTCGTTCGACGACCAGCGCGCCACGACCTATCGGGAGAACCACGGGAAGTCGACCGAGGGAGGCATCGCGCTGATCCTGCAGCGCATGATCAGCCCCGACGTCGCCGGCGTGTTGCTGACCGCCAACCCGTTGCGGCCGTTCGCGCCAGAGCTCGTCATCGACGCGGCGTGGGGACTGGGTGAGACGGTGGTGTCGGGCCGCACCAACCCGGACAACTTCGTCCTCGACCGCGACAGTGGGCTCACCCTGAGCCAGCAGCTGGGCGACAAGGCCGTGGAGGCCGTGTGGGACCACGGCGTCTACGAGCGCGAGGTCGAGCCGCAGCGGCGCAGCCAATTCTGTTTGACCACGGGCCAATTGCACGAGCTTCACGCGTTGGCCCAGACCGTGTCCGACCGAATCGGTCCGCGCCGCGACTTGGAGTGGGCCATCGCAGCCGGGCAGTTGTTCGTGCTGCAGGACCGACCGATCACCAACCTGCCCAGTGCGCAACCGACCGACGTGTGGTCGCGGCGCTTTGGTGACGAGTACCTCTCCGACTGCACGCTGCCACTGGCCGAAGATCTGATGCTGCCGTGGATCGTCGAAATGAGCATGAAGGAGCTGGCGCGCCTGCAGGGTCGTCCCGACGTGGCCGAGCTGTCACCGGTGCGCCTGTATCACGGCTATGCGTATTTCAGCGGCGCCTACTTCGTGGAGGGGCTGCGGATGCTGCCGCCGTCGCTGCGGTCCAATGGCGCCGACCATTGGTTTCCGCCCCTGGTGCACGACCGGATTCGAGCCGCCCGGTGGGATCCCCGCCTGTTGGTCGGGTTTGCGCTCGCGCCGTGGCGCGACCGCCGGCGCAGCGGCCTCAAGGGCAACCTCGTCGCCCTGGAAAAGCATTGTGCCGCAATCGAACAGAAGGTCATTCCCAAACTGGGTCAGGACTACGGCGCACTGAGCGAAGCCGAGTGGCGCCGCCAGTACGACGAGGTCAATGCGCTCGGCGAAGAGCACTTTCGGATCGTGCGTTGGGGCATGACGCTGTACAACAGCTTCCTGCACGCGGTCCTGGAGCGGGTCCTGGCCAGCTGGTGCGGCGACGAGTCCGGCGCGCTCTATCAGAGCGTCATCAGCGGATTGGACGATACGAAGACCGCCACCATCAACACCGAACTCACCGAACTCGCCCGCACGGCGTTGTCCGACGGCGCGCTGAGCACCATGGTGCAGGCGGGCGCAGGCTATGACGAGGCCCGCGCCCAGACCGTGGACTCGGTGTTCTGGCGGCGCTACGACGAGTTTCTGGAGCGCCACGGCCACCGCTCCGACAGCCGCGACATCGGGCGTCCCCGTTGGCGCGAGCAACCGCAGCTGATTCTCGAACTGGTCCGGGCGCAACTTCGCGCAGTCGACACCGGCGAAGGGCCGCAAGAGAATTCGTCCCGCCACCGCCGCCTCGCGGCCGAGGCCTCGGCACTGGCCAGGGTTGGCGGTCGGCCGGTGCGGTGGTTGCGCAAGCTGGTGCTGGTGCGGCTGATGGCACTGGTTCAGGACTACACCCGATATAGGGAGAATCAGCGCTACCACCTCGACTACGTATTGACCCACTTGCGTTCGCTGGTCTGCGAGCAGGCCGACCGCCTGGTCCGGCGGGGCGTGCTCGACGACGCCGACGACGTGTTCTTGCTGCGCGGTCCGGAGTTCTTCGCCTTGGTCGCCGGCGGTGGCGGTGACGCGGAGCTCACCGCCACGCTGGAGCTCAGGCGTGAGGAGTTCGCCCGCAACCGCGCGCGGCTACCTGCGACCTATCTGTTCGACGACGTCGAAGCCGAGGTGGACGCCGAACCCACCGGTGAGCAGGCCGACCTGCCCGCGGGTGCCATCGTCGGCACGGCGTTCTGTCATGGGCGCGCCCGCGGTCCGGCACGGGTCGTTCACACGTTGTCCGACCTCGGGAAGGTCGAGGCCGGCGACATCCTGGTGGCTCCCAACATCGACCCCGGCTGGACCAGTGTGTTCCCGCTGCTGGCCGGGCTGGTGGTGCAGACCGGAGGAAAGCTGAGCCACGGTGCGATCCTGGCTCGGGAGTACGGCATTCCTGCCGTCGGCGGTATCACCGGCGCCACCACGCTGATCGACGACCGAAGCGGGGTCGAAGTCGACGGGCTCGCCGGATGGGTGATCGTCGACCCAGTCCAGGGCTGACGTGGGCTGACGTCGACTGCGGCCGTCGCGTGCCGACCGGGCTCAGTCCGACGGGGCGCGGAAGCAACCGTCGAAGTGCCCGTTGTCGATGCCAACCGCCTGCATGAAGGAGTGCGCCACCACCGCGCCGACGAACCGAAAACCGAGCTGCCGCAGCGCCATTGCGAGCGCACGTGACTCCGGGCTTTCCGACCTGGCGTCACTCCACTGACGTAGTGGCCGACGCCCGCGAGGTTGGTACCGCCAGGCGAGGTCATCGAGCGACGTGGAGGTCAGCAGCCGGGCATTGTGGACGGTCGCCTCGAGCTTGGCGCGGTTGCGAATGATGGTCCGGTCGTTCACGAGGCGGTCCACGTCGCGCTCGGTCATGGTGGCCACCACCGCGGGCTCGAAATCGGCGAAGGCCCGCCGCAGCGCTGCGCGCTTGCGGAAGACGACGCTCCAGGACAGCCCGTTCTCGAAGTACGTCGACGCCAACGCCTCGAACAACGCCGCTTCACCGTGTACCGGAGTGCCCCACTCCTGGTCGTGGTACTGCCGGAGCTCCGGCCGGGTCTCGGATACCCAGCCGCACCGGACGACGCCGTCGGTTCCGGTGAGCGTGGTCGGATGTGTCGAAGGGATGCCGATGCCCGCCATGGCCTTCACGACCCGAGGCTACTCACCGCGGTCAGCTCCGTCCTGGCCACCGCGACACAGTGCACTCCACACGTCCATCCCAACAGTGCCCAATGGGGCTCGTGCAACGCCTGAGACCCCTGAGGTGGCACCATTCGGACACGTCGGCGTCGGCCGCGCGTCACGCGATCACCATGTCGTCGCCGTGCCCTATCTTGGACCGTCGACGTACGACCCAGCCGAGGAGGAAATCAGGTGGACGACACCGCGGCGCTGTCGGCTGCCGAGCTCTTCGACCTCAATCGCGACATCCAGGGCTCCCCGACCATCCGGCTGCTCGCCACGCTCAACCTGGGCGTTTACGCCACCCTGATGGAGCGCCACCTGATCGGAGGCGTGGTCGGCGAGACCGAGCTGGTGGTGCGGCTCGAGCGCGATCTCGAGGAGCTGGGCCGCCCCGGCGGCGAGCAGTCCGGCCTCGCCCTCATCAAGTCCTGGGCCAGCCAGGGCTGGCTGCACCGCGTCGCCGACCAGCGCACGGGCCTCGAACGCAACCTCTGCTACCTGACCCAGGAGGCGCGGCGCGCGCTGGACCTGCTGCGCGGCATGCGCCGCCAAGACACCATCGCCACCGGCGGCTCCATCACCGGCATCGCCTCGCGGCTGCGGCAGGTCGCCCTGCGCGTCGGCAACGACCCCGCCCGCATCCGCACCAGCCTCGAGGCCGAGCTCGCCGCCCTACAGGCCGAGTTGGATGCCCTCGACGAATACCTCGCGGACGGGGTCGAAGCCCAGCCGCCGTCCGACGCCGACCTCACCGACGTATACGACGAAGCCTGCGCCATCGCCCTGCAGATGGAACGGCTGATCACCGACATCGGCCAGTACGGCACCATGATCGAACAGGCCACCGCCGCCCTGGACGAACCCATCGACAGCAACGTCGAGTACCGCGACCGGCAGCGCCAGATGTACGCCGACTACCAGACGGCCTGGGATTCCCAGGGTCGCGACTCGCACCGGGCGTTCCTGCGCATGATCAACGATCCCGATCAACGGGCGGAGTTCGAAGCCGACGTCGCCGCAGTGGCCGACGCACTGCCCGCCCTGGACCCAGCCCTGCGCAAGGTGATGGCCGGGTTCTTCGAACTGGTCGGCCACCAGATCGACGAGGTGGAACGCATCCAGCAGCGCTGCGCCCAGCGCGTCAAGCGCTTCACGGCCTTCGGCACGCTCGAACAGAGCCGCGGCGTGGCCCGCCAGCTCAACGAGGCGATCGGCGCCGCCCGCGCGCTGCTGAAGGCGTCCCTGACCGACTCCCGGCTCGACCTGGAACTACCCTTGGCCCGGCACGCGATCAGCTCGGTCGGCGCCCTGAGTTTCCGGATCGGCGACCTGTCCAATCCCAAGCCCGCTCACACCGCCGAAGGCGAGGTCGACCTGTCCAGCTTCGCGGCCTTGACCACCCAGGTCGACGCGCCCGCGATGTCGGAGCTGATCAACACCGCCATCGAAACCGGTCCGCTGTCGCTGCCGGCGGCGGTCGAGCTGCTCGACTCCGCGTATCTGGGCCATGTCATCGTGCTGTGGTCCTGGGCACTCAAGCAGCCGGCCCAGGACAACGCCGGCCAAGACCCGGCCTCGGTCACCGTGCGCTTCCAGTCACTGGACGGCCGCGACCGTGAAATGGAGGTTCCCCACCTGATGTTCACCGAACCGATCTCGACCCTGCTGGGCGCCGCCTCGTGAGCATCGACCAATCGGCCGACTATGCGGGCTTCTCGGCGCTCCCCCAGGTCGACCAACCTGCCCGGGTTCCGCAGCAGCGGCGGCCGCGGTTCGACGGCGACGTCAGCGAGCTGCCCGATCGCGCCTGTTGGGCCCTGCAGCAGCTGCTCACCCGGCGCTACCTCAGCGCTGAATCCGATCGGGACCTGTACACGTGGGTGCTGGAGTACCGCGGCCCCATCAGCGTCCGACTCTCCGAACTGGACCTGCTGCTGCGCGTCGTCGAGGGTGCGGAGGTGGCCTTCATCGAGCAGGCGCGCTACGAATCCGCCAGGGGCGCCAAGCTTCTGCGTCGCGAACCGCTCGGCACGTACGACTCGATCCTGGCCCTTCACCTGGCGCAGATGATGCGAGCCTCCGGGCACCAGACCGTCCTGATCAGCCGCGAGGAGGTGCACGGCTTGTTCTCCGGCGTGCTCAACGACGTCGACCGGGACGCCGTGACGTTCGCGGCCCGCATCGATGCCGCCATCGCCCGGCTGGCCTCCCTGGAGATCCTGCGCAAGAGCCGCGACGACGAGGACAGCTATACCGTCAGCCCCGTCATCACCGCGGTGATGACGGCATCGGTGATCGCCGAGTTGCAGCAGCAGTTCGAGGTATTGCTCAACGGTGGCACCCCTCAAGAGCAGGAAGAAGCACCACTCGATGCCTGAACAGTTCCACCTTTCCCGGCTACAGGTCATCAACTGGGGAGTCTTCGACGGGTATCACTCCATCCCGTTCACCGAGGGCGGCGCCCTGATCGCCGGCGCCTCAGGTAGTGGCAAATCCTCACTGCTGGACGCGATTTCGCTCGGCTTCCTGCCCTTCAACCGGCGCAACTTCAACGCCTCCGGCGACCACTCGGCCGCCGGCTCCAGCGCGGGCCGCCGCACCGTCGACAAGTACGTCCGCGGCGCGTGGGGGCAACGCAGCGACGGCGGCGCCAGCAAGGTCATGTACCTGCGCGGCGACGGCACGGCGTGGTCGGCGGTGGCCGTCACCTACCGCAGCAACACCGGCCGTTGCGTCACCGGATTGGTGCTCAAGTGGCTCACCGGCGAGTCGCGCTCGGACTCCTCGAGCCGGTTCGTGCTGGCCGACGGCGACCGCGACATCGAGGACGTCTGCAACCAGTGGGCCGCAGGGCGTTTCGATGCCGGAGTGTTCAAGAACGACGACTGGCGGTTCTCCACGAAGGTGGAGTCGCAGTACCTCGCCCAGCTGTACGCCACCATCGGCATCCGCGCCTCCGATGCCGCCCAACAGCTGCTCGGCAAGGCGAAGTCGCTGAAGAGCGTGGGTGGACTCGAACAGTTCGTCCGCGAGTTCATGCTCGACGAGCCCGGCAGCCTCACCCGCCTGCCCGAGGCGCTCAAGCAGATCGATCCGCTGGTCGAGGCGCGTGAACTGTTGGCGGTCGCGCAACGCAAGCGCAAGATCCTGGGCGACATCGAGAAGATCCAGCAGCGCTACGGTTCGGAGTCCTCCGACCTCGGCATCATCGACCTGGTCGACCAGTCGATGGTGCGCGCGTACACCGATCACGTCCGGCTGGCCCAGTGTCCGGCGCAGATCGACTCGCTGGACGCCACCATCGACCAACTCGGCAACGAGTACGAAGACGTCACCCGCGCACTGAATCTTGCGAAGGCCGAGGGAGATTCACTCAACGCGCAGATCAGCGGATCCAGCGCCAGCCTCGGCCCGCTGCAGTCGCAGGTGGCCGCCGCCGAGGCGCAGGCCGAGGAGGTGTCGCGCCGGCGCGCCGCCTATGAGGCGTTGCTGAACGCGCAGCGCCTCGACGTCCCCGACACCGCCGAGGAGTTCTGGAACCTGCGCGAGGAACTCACCAACACGGCCACCGAACTGCTGGCCAAGCTGGACCGCGGCCGCGAAGCCTCCACCGACGCCGAGTACGCGCAGAAGGCCGCCCGGATGGCCAGAGACGACGCCGCCAAGGAACTCAAGCGCGTCGAGCAGGTCGGTTCCGCGCTACCGGAGTTCGCGATCACGATGCGCGACCACATCTGCGCCGCGGTGGGCGTCGACTCCACCGAGCTGCCCTACATCGCCGAACTGATGGACCTGCGCCCCGACCAGAGCCGGTGGCGGGTGGCGGTGGAGAAGGTGCTGCGCGGCGTTGGCTTGCGCCTGCTGGTCCCGGACCGGCACTACCCGGCGGTGCTGCGGTTCGTCAACGAGACGAACATGGGCGGACGGCTGCAGCTGCACCACGTCCGAGCTTCGGCCAGCGGCCGCGACGCCGAACCGAACACGTTGGCCGGCAAGCTCTTCGTGGTCGACCCCACCCATGTCTGCGCTGCCGAGGCGGCTGACGTCATCGCCGCCGCCGGCGACCACGTGTGCGTCGACGACCCCGACCTGTTCCCCCGCTTCCGGCGGGCGGTCACCGACACCGGGCTGTACAAGGACTCCGACCGGCTGGCCATCAAGGACGACCGGCGCCCGTTGCGGCAGTCCGACTACCTGTACCAGGGCGACGTCGCCGCCAAGATCGACTCGCTGACCGTCGAGCTCGCCAATGCCGAGGAGGCCTACCAGCAGGCTCGGCGGGCGGCTGACGACATCGCAGCCGAACGTCAGCAGTGGCGGGACCGGGTGGCGGCGGGCAAGGCGATCTGCGAGCAGTTCCCGCAGTGGAATCAGCTCGACACCGACACCGCCGACGGGCACGCCGACCGGCTGCGCGAGCAGTACGAACTGCTGCTGGCCGACAACCCCGACCTCGAGGCGCTGTCCGCCCGCGCCGATCAGTGCTGGGACGACATCCAGAACCTGATGACCCGCCGGGGTGCCATTCA
>JAHFVB010000282.1:0-4990 GCA_023264755.1 Mycobacterium sp.
TGAAGAAGCGGCTGGCGACGGCTCGCACCGTCGAAGCACGACAGGACGACACCGTCCCGGTCCCGACTGCTGGCGGCGGCTGAACCCAGGCGCCCCAGGGCTAGCTCGGGCCCCGCCGCACTCGCTCACGCGAACACCCCGGCCGCGATCGCCGCAAGGACTGCCCGCGTCGAGCGGTCGGCGTCGCCTGTGTCGGGGGGACCATTTCCGGTGAGCAATCGGTAGTACAGCGGTGCGGAGAGGTAACGGACGACGTCGTCGGCGTCTGTTCCGGCAGGCGCCTCGCCGCGGGCGATGCCGTCGGTGACGATCCCGGCGAACTCGTCGAGCCGACCGCGATAGAACCCGGCGAGCGCGGCCGCGGTGTCCGGGTTGCACGTCGCCGCCGCGATGATCGCCGCGAACAGCCGGCCCTGCCGGCGGTCGGCGAGGGTGCGTTGGATCAGTCCCGCGACGCCGTGCAGGTCACCGGCCAGGCTTCCCGTATGCGGACGCGGCAGCGACGTTTCGGCCATGTCAGCCAACAGGTCGGCGACCAGCGCCGACACCGTGCCCCAGCGCCGATACACGGTCGACTTGCCGACGCCTGCGCGCAGGGCCACCTCGGCGAGGTCCACCCCCTCCAAACCCGATTCGACCAGCAGGTCGGCGGTCGCATCCAGTACGGCGGAGCGGACGCTCGCGGTTCTGCCGCCGGGCCGTTTCGGTGCCACCCACGCATGTTAACGGCACTGCGGTCGCATTAAGGACGACGCAGCGGTACGCTCTTAAAGAGACGATCGTTTCATTAAGGAGGGCCGATGGACTACCGCAGAGTGGGCAGTTCGGGTTTGGTGGTATCCGAACTCGCCTTTGGCGCAGCAACGTTCGGAGGATCCGGCGAGTTCTTCGGCGCCTGGGGCGACACCGGCGGGAAAGAGGCCAGGGCCATGGTCGAGCTGTGCCTGGAGGCCGGCATCACGCTGTTCGACACGGCCGACGTGTACTCGGCGGGCCACTCCGAAGAAGTGCTCGGGGCCGCGCTGGATGGGCATCGCGACGAGGTACTGATATCCACCAAGGCGGCCCTACCGACGGGTGACGGACCCACCGATGCGGGCACCTCGAGAACGCGCCTCACCGGCGCGGTCGAGCAGGCGCTACGTCGGTTGAACACCGATCGCATCGAGCTGTTCCAGCTGCACGCGTTCGACGCGTTCACCCCGGTCGACGAGGTCCTGGACACTCTGGAGACGCTCATCGACCACGGCAAGATCCGCTACGTCGGAGTGTCGAACTTCGCGGGTTGGCAGCTGATGAAGTCGCTGGCGACAGCCGATGCCACGAACCGGCCGCGCTACGTCGCCCACCAGGTCTACTACTCACTGATCGGGCGCGACTACGAGTGGGAGCTGATGCCGCTGGGCCTGGACCAGGGGGTGGGCGCGTTGGTCTGGAGCCCGCTGGGCTGGGGCCGGCTGACCGGACGGATTCGACGCGGTGCCGCCTTGCCGACCCTGAGCCGCCTGCACCAGACCGCCGCCGCCGGTCCGCCGGTCGACGATGAACTCTTGTTCGACGTGGTCGACGAACTGGACGCAATCGCCGACGAAACCGGCAAGACCATCCCCCAGGTCGCCTTGAACTGGCTGCTACGTCGGCCCACGGTGTCATCGGTGATCGTCGGCGCCCGAGACGCCCGCCAGCTCCGCGAGAACCTGGGCGCCGTCGGATGGTCCCTCGACGAGGAGCACATTGCGCGACTGGACGCGGTCAGTCAGCGCACTCAGCCCTACCCACACTTTCCGTACTTCCGCCAGGAGGGCTTCGCCCGCATCAACCCACCGCTGTTCCCCACCCGGCACGTCCCCCGATCGGTGGACAGCGGATTCACCCGGTAGGCCCTCCGGTCACCCGACAGACGTCCTGCTGGATTCGCGACATAGTTGTGTCAACGCCGGAAACACCTCGGCAGACAAACGAAACGCCAACCCAGACAAAAGGATTGAAGAAATGACCAAGACCATCCGCCTGATCGCCCTGCCCATCCTGTCCGCCGGACTCATCGGTGGCGCCGCCCTGGGGCTGGCCGGCACCGCCAACGCCGCCGGTCAGGCCCCGAGCGGCCCCGGCTACTCCTACAGCCCCGCGGTCAAGGCCAAGCCGGCCCCGACGCAGCGGCCCGGCTGGCACAACCACCACGGCCAAGCGCACGTCGACAACCTGACCCAGCGCTGAACCGCCCCGAACCAGGAGGCCCTCCCCGAACATCCCCGGGGGAGGGCCTTCTTCACGTGCCCGTCCACCGGGTCCGCCGAGGCGGGGACCTAGGTCGTGCCCAGCGCGGCGGCCAGCAGGGTGCGGATGGCCGGCGCGCGGGTGTCGTATTGAACGCCGCCGGCTTGCACCATGGTCAGGATCAATGCCGTCAGGATGCTGTCGAGGGCGACGGCGATGGTGTCGGGGTCCAGGTCGGTGCGGATGTCGCCAGCGTGCTGGCCGGCGACGATCGAGGCGCGCAGCGCAGTCCGGAGGCGGGTGGTGATGCCGCCGTCGACCAGCCGTCCCAGTAAGCCGGGTTCCATCCCGCGCATCACCCGCTGCACCAGTGGATGTGCCGGCAAGGCCGCAACGAAGGCGGGTAGCAGCGCTTCCCAGAAGCCCGATGCGAGGGGCTGGACGTCAGCCAAGATCGCGTCGCAGAGCCGGTCGCTATCGCGGTCGAACGCCGCGACGAACAGGGCCTGCTTGTCCCGGAAGTGGAAGTACACCGTCGAAGGGCTCATCCCGGTCTGGCGGGCCATCGCCGACACCGAGGTGTCGCGGAAACCGCGCTCGGCGAACCAGGTGGTCGCAACGTCAAGGATCTGATCGCGGGTGCGGTCGCCCTTTCCCGCTGGTTGAGGGGTGCTGGACACGGTTGGCACTGTAACGGCTCGGCTTTGGACTTGCATATCTGAACGATATGTTTGATCATTCAGTTTGTCCGTTCGCGTCCGGGACAGCACCCCGCCCGACCACGACAACAGCACACCCAAGAAAGTTGGCGAACTCGATGTCCGTTTCACCGAAGTACCTGATCGCCGCCGGTGCCATTACCCTCGCGACCTCCGTGGGCGCCGGGGTGGCCAACGCGCAACCCGACCTCAGTGCGTTCGTGAACACCACCTGCAGCTACGACCAGGTCGTCGCCGCGCTCAACGCCGAGGCCCCTGCGCTGGGGCAAGAACTCGCCGAATTTCCGATGGCCAGTTCGCGGCTCAAGCAGTTCCTGGCCGCCCCCGTCGACCAGCGTCAGCAAATGGCCCAACAAGCCGCCACCCAACTACCCCAGTACCAAGCCTTCCTGGGTGGCGCCGCCAACCAGCAACAAAACGCTGCGGCGCTTACCCAAGTCGCCAACACGTGCCACAACTACTGATCGTCGGCCCACCACGACGGGCTGCGGCTCAGGAGTCGGATAGGCCCCTGTTCGCCGCCGTCTTCACGTGCCCGCTAACCGGTGCAGCGCCGCCACGCACTCATCCCACGCCGGAGTCCCCACCGTGATGAGTTCGGTGTGGTCGCCGTCGAAGGTGTTCAGCTCGGCCCTGTCCCCGGCCTGCTGGGCGGCCGCCACGAAGCGCTGCGACTGCTCGATGGGGACCACTTCGTCGGCGGTTCCGTGCACACAGACCACGGGAATTCCAAACGGCAGCAACGCAATCGGTGAGGCTTGGGCGTACGCATCGGGAAGCTCGGCAGGGCTCCCTCCGAGATAGTCGACGACGGCCCCGCCCCCGAGCCCATCGTCGGCGGCCTTCACCAGGTCGAGTACGCCCGCCTGCAGCACGGCGCCGGTCATCGGGACGGCCTCGGAACGAAGCGAAGCGAGCCAACCGCCGAGCTGCCCACCGGCCGAATGTCCCAGGACCACCACCCGGCCCAGGTCCAGCCGCCCCCCGGCCAACCGCTGACCATCAGCGCGCAGCGCCTCCACCGCGGCGGTCACGTCGTCGCCCGTCTGCGGCCATCCACCCCCGCCACCCACCCGGCGATATTCGACGTTGAGCGCCGCGAAACCTCGGCCGGCCAGGTCGGCGGCCAACGGGCTGCCCAACTCGGCGCCGTACCCGGCCCGCCAGTACCCACCGTGGATCACCACCACGACGGGCACCCGCGCGGTTCCGGCGGGCAAGGAAAGCTCGGCGTACTGGCTGGGATGCGCACCGTAGGCGTACCGCATCGGAGCGCTCTGGTCGGCCTTTGCCCGGGGCGAGCCAACCAACCGGGAGCAGCCCGTCAGCGCCACCAACCCGCCCATGACCTGCAGCACCGTCCGTCGGTTGGGGCGGTAGCTCATGAGCGCCATCGTAGGCCCCCCGGTACGCTTGGCCGGTCGTGGCCAAACCACGCTGACCAGCACGAAATTCGAATACGGACGGTGGCCATGAGCGCACTTGCCGAACAGACCCGGTGGATGGATGCCGTCAGCCAGGCCGCCTTGGTCGCCGCGGGCGAGGTGTCGCCGAGCGAGCTACTCGAGGCAGCCATCGAACGGATCGAAAGCCTCGACCCGACGCTCAACGCCGTCGTCATCCGGTGGTTCGACCACGCCCGCGAAACCGCCTCGGGCCAGCTGCCCGACGGCCCGTTCCGCGGCGTGCCGTTTCTGCTCAAGGATCTCTTCGCCGAGTATGCCGGCCAGCCGATCAGCAACGGCAACGTCGCATTCCGGAAGGCGCGCGTCATCGCCGACGCAGACACCACGCTGGTCAGTAGGCATCGCGCCGCCGGGCTGGTGATCGCGGGCCGGACCAACAGTCCAGAGCTCGGAAGCGTGCCCACCACCGAGCCACTCGCGTGGGGGCCAACACACAACCCGTGGGACACCACCCGCACCCCCGGCGGGTCCAGCGGCGGGGCCGCGGCAGCCGTCGCGTCGGGGATGGTGCCGTTCGCCCACGCCAGCGACGGCGGCGGTTCGATTCGCATCCCGGCCGCCTGCTGCGGGCTGGTGGGGCTGAAGCCC
>JAHFVB010000282.1:5000-6768 GCA_023264755.1 Mycobacterium sp.
CTCGGCCCGTTCCGCGACGAAAGTGGGCTCTCGGTGCAGCACTGTCTAAGTCGAACCGTCCGCGACAGCGCCGCCCTGCTCGACGCCACCCATGGCCCCGGAATTGGCGACACCGTCATCGCGCCCGCCCCGGCCCGACCGTACGTCGAGGAGCTCGGGGCCGATCCCGGCCGGCTGCGCATCGGCCTGCTTGACCACCATCCCCAGGGCGGCCCGGTCGACCCGGAGTGCACCACAGCCTCGCGCAACGTCGCCGCCTTGCTCGAGTCGCTCGGTCACGTCGTCGAGCCGGCGTGGCCAAAGGCATTGGAGGACAGCAGTTTCAGCGGATCGTTCCTGACGCTGTGGAGCACCAACATGGGGACGTCCCGGCGCCGATTCGAAGCGCAGCTCGGCCGCCCGCTGACTCCCGAGGACATGGAACCGGCGAACTGGGCCCAAGCCGAGCTGGCCGTGCACTTCACCTCGGTCGACTACGCGCTTGCCCTGGCGGGTTCGGCCCAGTACCGGCGGGCCATTCAATCGTGGTGGCACGACGGCTGGGACCTGCTGCTCACGCCCACGCTGGCCGAACTTCCGCTCACGCTCGGCACCCTGATCAACGACGAGGCCAACCCGACCGCCTTGATGTCGCGCGCCGGCCAATTCGTCCCGTTCACCCCGCCGTTCAACACGAGTGGCCAGCCTGCCATCAGCCTTCCGCTGGAATGGACCGCCGACGGCCTGCCGGTGGGCGTGCAACTAGTCGCCGGCTACGGCCGGGAGGACGTGCTCATCCGCATCGCCAGCCAACTCGAACAGGCTCAGCCGTGGATTGGCCGCACCCCAAACCTCTGACGGCCGGCGGCGATCGCTGCGTAGGGTTGTGCACCATGAGGGCACGACGGGTAGTGCTTGGCTTGCTGTGTGCTGGCGCACTGCTCACCGGCTGCCAGTCCACCGTGCCCGGTACGCCGACCACCCGGGCCGGAGCACCGACCGAACCCACCTTCTCGACGACGCGGCCCACCGCACCGTCCACGTCCCGGCCCACCGGTCCCCCACCGGGGGTCGAGGTGCTCCCCACCGAGAGCGGCGGCTACTCGTTCATCCAGACCAAGTCGGGCCAGACGCGCTGCCAGCTCAACGTCACCTCGGTGGGCTGCGAGGCGGCGTTCGCCAACGCCCCGCAGCTCGACGGACTGAAGGCCAACGGGGTGGAGGTGTCCGCGGACGGCAAGAACCGTTGGCTGGTGGGCAATCTCGGCGACCCGCCCGTGGTCGTCCTGGACTACCGGACCTACTCCGCGCAAGGGTGGACGATCGTCGCCACCGAAGCGGGTACCCGCTTCACCAACGACCGGACCGGTCACGGCATGTTCGTCAGCCTCGAGAAAGTGGAGTTCTTCTGAAATGTCCGTCGCTCAGCGGGAACGCGCCGCGCTCATCACCACCATGCGGGACGTCGGCCCCGACCATCCCACGTTGTGCGGGCAGTGGTCGACCCGTGACCTCGCCGCTCACCTCGTCGTCCGGGAGCGCCGACCCGACGCCGCCCCCGGAATTCTGATCCCGAGATTCGCCGGATACACCGAGCGGGTGCAGGACCAGGTCGCCTCGGCCAACGATTGGGCCGTGCTGCTGGACCAGATCGCGTCCGGCCCGCCGCTGCTGTCTCCGTTCAAGCTGCTGGACCCGGTGGTCAACGTCTCGGAGATGTTCATCCACCACGAGGACGTCCGGCGCGCCGCCGGTGACTGGGAGCCGCGTGAGCTCGACGCGGACGCCG
>JAHFVB010000283.1 GCA_023264755.1 Mycobacterium sp.
ACCTCGAAGTCGGCCTCCACCGCCTCGTTGGTGACCTCTTCGATCTGCGTGCGCTGCTCCTCGGAGAGCGCGCCCTGCCAGTTGAAGTAGAACCTGAGGTAGCCGGGGCGGTTGAGCGAGCCCGCCTGAACAGCGTTGGGACCCAGCACCTGTCGCAGCGCGGCGTGCACCATGTGGGTGCCCGAATGCCCCTGGGTGGCGCCTCGGCGCCAGGCGGGGTCGACCGCCGCGACGATCGTGTCACCCTCGACGAATTCACCGGACTCGACGTTGACCCGATGCACCCAAAGCGATTTGGCGATCTTCTGGACGTCGGTGACGGCAGCCTTGGCGGCTTGGCTGGAGCCCGTGCCGGTGACGGTGCCGACATCGGCGATCTGGCCGCCGGACTCCGCGTACAACGGAGTGCGGTCGAGCACCAACTCCACCCGGTCGGCCCTGGTGGCCTCACCGCCGTGCGCCACGACGGGCACCCGCCGACCGTCCACGAAGATGCCGAGAATCGTTGCCTCTGAAGACAGTTCGTCGAACCCGGTGAATTCGGTCGGTCCGGCGTCGACCAACTCGCGGTAAGCGGTCAGGTCGGCGTGCGCATGCTTGCGGGCCGCGGCGTCGTCCTTGGCGCGCTGACGCTGCTGGGCCATCAGGCCGCGGAAACCCTCCTCGTCGACGCTGAGGCCGGCTTCGGCGGCCATCTCGAGGGTGAGTTCGATCGGGAAGCCGTAGGTGTCGTGAAGCGTGAAGGCGTCGCTTCCCGACAGCACGGTGGCACCGGAGGACTTGGTCGCGGTGGCGGCGTCCTCGAACAACTTCGAACCCGACGTCAGAGTCCGATTGAAGGCCGTCTCCTCGGCCACCGCGATGCGCTGGATGCGGTCGAAGTCGGTGACCAGTTCCGGGTAGGACGGGCCCATCGCGTCGCGCACGGTCGCCATCAGTTCGCCGACGATCGGGGTGTCGATGCCCAGCAGTTTGGCCGAGCGGATGACTCGCCGCAGCAGTCGGCGCAGCACGTAGCCCCGCCCGTCGTTGCCGGGGCTGATGCCGTCGCCGATGATGATCGCCGCGGTGCGACTGTGGTCGGCGATGACGCGGTAGCGCACGTCGTCTTCGTGGTTGCCGGCGCCATACGCGCGCGGGGCGATGCCGGCGACCAGGTCGATGACCGGGCGCATCAGGTCGGTCTCGTAGACGTTGTCGACGCCTTGCAGCAGGCAGGCCACGCGCTCGACGCCCATGCCGGTGTCGATGTTCTTGCGCGGCAGCGGCCCGAGGATCTCGAAGTCGGACTTGCTGGTGCCCTCACCGCGCTGGTTCTGCATGAAGACGAGATTCCAGATCTCGATGTAGCGGTCCTCGTTGGCCTCCGGGCCGCCGTCGACGCCGTACTCGGGACCCCGGTCGACGTAGATCTCCGAGGACGGGCCGCACGGTCCCGGAATGCCCATCGACCAGTAGTTGTCGGCCATGCCGCGGCGCTGGATCCGAGATAGCGGTAGTCCGGCTACCTCCTGCCACAGTCCGATCGCCTCGTCGTCATCGAGATAAACGGTGGCCCACAGCGATTCGGGATCGAAGCCATACCCACCTTGTTCCACCGGGTTGGTCAGCAACGACCACGCGAACTCGATGGCACCCTTCTTGAAGTAGTCACCGAAGGAGAAGTTGCCCGCCATCTGAAAGAACGTGTTGTGCCGGGTGGTGATCCCGACCTCGTCGATGTCGGGGGTTCGGATGCACTTCTGGATGCTGGTCGCCCGGTTCCACGGCGGAGTGCGCTGGCCGAGGAAGTACGGCACGAACTGCACCATTCCGGCGTTGACGAACAACAGGTTGGGGTCGTCGAGGATCACCGAGGCGCTGGGCACCTCGGTGTGGCCCGCCTTCACGAAGTGATCGAGGAAACGCTTCCTGATCTCGTGTGTTTGCACGTGCTGCTGTCCTTCTCGATTTTGGGAGGATGCCTGGGGTCCTCGACCGCATTACAGTACCGGTCGCCCTCGACGCGCCGGACAGGTGCAGTGACGGCGCGGCGCGGCCGGTCCGCTGCTGGCGGCTAGGCGTTGACGAAGCTCAACCGCACCGAACGCCGAGGATTGTCCCGGTTGAGGTCGATGAGCACGACGCTCTGCCACGTGCCCAACAGCGGAACGCCGCCCTGTACGGGCACCGTGATCGAGGGTGAGACGATCGCCGGCAGCACGTGGTCGGCGCCGTGGCCCGGCGAGCCGTGGGCGTGGCGGTACCGGTCATCGCGCGGCAGCAAGCGCTCGAGCGTGTCGATCACATCGTGCTCGGAGCCCGCGCCCGTCTCGAAGATCGCGACCCCGGCGGTGGCGTGGGGAACGAAGACGTGGCACAGCCCGTCGCCACGCTTGGCGCAGAAGTCCCGCACCGCATCGGTCAGGTCGATCGTGGTGCGCTGCGAGGTGTCGACGTCGAGTACGTAGGAGTCCACGACGACGAGCGTACGAGGGCCTCGCGATTGACGGTCAAGTTTATTTCGGCGGCCCAAGGGTATTGCTGTCGCACCACTCATCAACGGAGGAACACATGACCATCACCGGCGTAATCACCGCCATTCTCATCGGGATCGTGGTCGGCGTACTCGGCCGACTCGTCGTCCCCGGAAAGCAGTCGATCGGAATGCTCGTCACGATCGTCGTGGGCATCGTGTCCGCCTTCATCGGTACCGCCCTGGCCCGGGCCATCGGCATCCCGACCGCAACCAACGGAATCGACTGGCTCGAGCTCCTGGTGCAGGTCGTCGTCGCAGCGGTTGGCGTCGCACTGGTCGCCAGCCTGATGGGGCGTCGCTCGGGAGCAATGCGCCGCTAGCCACGTCGGTGCGGCAGTGACGATTCCGATCGTCGACTGCCGCACCCAGGCGTTGCCGCCGCGAGGGTGCGGTCAACCCCGTTTGCGCCGAATGATCGCGCGCAGCTTGTCGATTCGACTTACCAACTCCCGCTCGACACCGCGGCTGGTGGGCCGGTAGTAGTCCACCCCGACGAGTTCGTTGGGCGGATACTGTTGCGCCACCACCCCATCCGGGTGATCGTGCGGATAGACGTAGCCCTTCGCGTTACCCAAGGCCGCGGCACCCGAATAGTGGCCATCGCGTAGGTGCGATGGCACCAAGCCCGCCTTGCCGGCCCTGACATCGGCCATTGCCGCGCCAAGGCCGGTCGTCACCGCATTCGACTTCGGCGCCGTCGCCAGATGCACGGTGGCGTGCGCCAGCGTCAGCTGGGCCTCC
Source organism: Mycobacterium sp. (assembly GCA_023264755.1). Taxonomy (GTDB): domain Bacteria; phylum Actinomycetota; class Actinomycetes; order Mycobacteriales; family Mycobacteriaceae; genus Mycobacterium. Next base: position 3,260 of record JAHFVB010000283.1, read on the forward strand.
GGCATCCCGATCAACGCCACCGTCTGCGCCGCGGCTACCGCGGTGAGCAACGCCGAGGGGTCGGCCATGCCCACGTCCTCGCTGGCCAGGATCACCAGCCGCCGCGCCAGGAACCGCGGATCCTCCCCCGCCGTCAGCATCCGGGCCAGATAGTGCAGCGCGGCATCGACATCGGACCCGCGGACCGACTTGATGAACGCGCTGATCACGTCGTAGTGCTGGTCCCCGTCGCGGTCGTAGCGCACGGCCGCCTTGTCCAGGGACTGCTCGACGATCTCGACCGTCACCCGCTCCCCCGCTTCGCTGGCCACCTCGAGGGCGGTCAGCGCCCGGCGGGCATCCCCGGCGGCCAGTTGCACCAGCAGCTCGATCGCATCGGGATCCACCTCGACGGCCCCGCTCAAGCCTCGCGGATCGGCGATCGCGCGCTCGACCACGGCCCGCACGTCCTCGGGCCCAAGCGGCTGCAACTGCAGGATGAGCGAGCGGGACAGTAGCGGTGCGACGACCGAGAACGACGGGTTCTCGGTCGTGGCGGCCACCAACAACACGACCCGGTTCTCGACGGCGGCCAGCAGCGCGTCCTGTTGGGTCTTGGAGAATCGGTGCACTTCGTCGATGAACAACACCGTCTGCTGGCCGTGCACCGCCGAGCGGCGGGCCACGTCGATGACGGCGCGCACCTCCTTGACTCCGGCCGAAAGCGCCGACAGGGCCTCGAAGCGCCGCCCCGTCGCCTGCGAAATCAGCGAGGCCAGTGTGGTCTTGCCGGTTCCCGGGGGTCCGTACAGGATCACCGAGGCCGCACCCGAACCGTCGACCAGTCGGCGCAGCGGCGACCCGGGGCGCAGCAGGTGGGCCTGGCCGACGACTTCGTCGAGGTGAGTGGGCCGCATCCGAACGGCCAGCGGCGCAGCCCCCGGCACGGCCGCCGCACCGGGATCAGCGCCGCCGGAGTCGCCGGCGAGCTCGAAGAGGCTGTCGGACACGCATCAGGCTTACCACAGGGAACACGCGGGGCCCGGCTCAGTCGCGCAGCGTCCGACCCTGCGCGCAATGCCAGTCGCGGGACCCGGTGCGCTGGGCCAGGGCCGGGTTACGCCGCCGCCGCCAGGGTCCGCGCATAGTTCACGGTCTGGGTGACGGAGTACACCACTCCGGAGTGATTGGCGGGGATCATCGTCGAGTGGTGAAATCCGGCGCCGTGCACGGTGACCTGCACGTAGCCGGAGACGTAGCGGTCCTTCATCAAGAGGAACAACAACCCGAGCAGGCAGAACCAAACGAAGATTGCGCAGAGCACGACGCCAGTCGTGGAAATCCGCTCCTGGTAATGCGTCATGTCCGACACCGTCCACATCGACCCGCGGATCGGATACGCGCCATTGGGAGTACGTATCCAGTGCTGCGAGATGCCGATGTCGCCGACCGACGCCAGCTGCGGGTCGGGTTGACCCGCACCGTAGTCAAACGGTGTGCCCATGCACCGATTCAAACATGCTTCTGGCGAGCCGGCGCCGTCCCCGCCAATCCCCCAGGGCTGCTATTCGTGGCCCGCGGTGACGAAGTCGATGAGTTCCTCGACGCGCCCGATCAGTTCGGGTTCGAGATCGTTCCAGTCGCGCACGCTGGAGCGAATCCGTCGCCACGCCGCCGCGATGTCGGCCTGCTCGGCATGCGGCCAGCCGACCGCCTCGCACACGCCGTGCTTCCAGTCCACCCCGCGCGGCACTACCGGCCACTGCGACAAACCCAGCCGGGCGGGCTTGACCGCCTCCCAGATGTCGATGAACGGATGTCCCACTACCAGCGTGTGTGCGCCACCGGGGCTGCGGCGAACGGCTTCGGCGATGCGCGCCTCCTTCGACCCCGGGACCAGGTGATCGACGAGCACGCCGAGCCTCCGTTTCGGGTCGGGATTGAACTCGGCGACGACGTCGACGAGTTCGTCTACGCCACCCAGGTATTCGACGACGACGCCCTCGATGCGCAGGTCGTCACCCCAGACCTGCTCGACGAGCTCGGCGTCGTGGCGACCTTCGACGTAGATGCGACTGGCCAGTGCCACCCGGGCGCGCGCTCCCTTGACGGCCACCGAGCCCGACGCAGTGGTGGTCGCTGTCGCCGGAGCCGACTTGCGGGGCGCGGTGAGGATCACCGGCTTCCCGTCGACGAGGTAGCCGGGGCCGACGGGGAAGGGCCGCCGATGCCCACGCCGGTCCTCGAGCTCCATGCGGCCGAACTCGACGCGCACGATCGCGCCGACGTACCCGGTCTGGGCGTCCTCGACCACCAAGCCGAGCTCGGCGGGCCGTTCGGTCGAGCGCGGCCGCCGCGCTCCGTGCGGGTCGCGGGACAGCACGTCGGATCCATATCGATCGGTCACTCCGCGACCCTATGAACGATGGGCCCCGCACGGCCGCCGCCGCGCCGGATCCGTGACCGATCGGTGACCCACGAACCAGCTGCGGTACGCCGTGTCACGCGGGTGGCGACCACTCGCGGTCTGGGCAAGCGGGTTGCGGCGCAACGTGTTCTGCCCCGGCCGCGCTCCTAGTGGGCGCTCTTGTCCGGTTTGGACGTCCATTGGAACGACACGTCGGCTCCGTTGACCTTCAGTACGGTCAGATGTGCCGTATAGGGGCCGTCGGGGCCCGTGAAGTGGCAGTCGAACTCGACGCCCTCCTTGGCCTCCAACCCGTTCGGGCAGCTCACGTCCTTGGGGGTGAAGCCCGACTTCTTGCCCACGTTCTCGCTGATGAACTTCGCGGTGGCATCGGCGTTGATCGTCGCCCCACAGGCCGTCAGCCCCAACCCGACCAGGCCGATGAACAGAACCCCCGTCACACGGGCCGATCGAGAGCGCGTCATGAGCGGTGATCGTGCTCTACGGTTTGCCACGGGTCAAGTAGGCGCTCGTCGTGGCGGGCCGACCCGTCGGCCGCTAGCCGACGCCGCTGGCTGCCGCAAGCTTGGCGGGATCGGAGGTCACCTCGTCGATCACGGTGTGGATGAACCGCATCTTCTCCAGCACCTTCACCGGCAGTACGAACGGGTAGAGGTCGTCGTGGCCCATGGATCGGTTCACCATGTTGAGTGCCCACGACAGCGGCAGCCACATCTCGATGATCGAGTCGAACCCGCTGGGCCCCAAGTTCCTTCGTTCGAACGTTGCGGCCGCGGGCGCGAAGCTGAACGCCGCCGCCGTGTCGAGCGTGTCGCGAATGTGCAGGTAGTGCGCGAACGTCTCGGCCCAGTCCTCGGCCGGATGCATCGTGGCATAGGAGGAGACGTAGTCGGATTCCCAGCCCGGCGGGGCGCCCTGGCTGTAGTGCCGATCCAGCGCCGCCTGATAGTCGGCCTCGGCGTCGCCGAAGAGTTCGCGGGCTCGCTGCTGGTACTCCGGCGCAGTGCCCACCAGTCGGTAGTAGTAGTAATGCCCGATCTCGTGGCGGAAGTGGCCGAGCAGCGTGCGATACGGCTCGGCCATGGCAATGCGCAGTTGCTCG
>JAHFVB010000284.1 GCA_023264755.1 Mycobacterium sp.
GCGGCGGGAACCATCCGACGACGAGCCGACCGCTCGCCGAATTACTGCTGGCGGCGGCCATGCCCCCGAGTACCAGGAAGACGCCGATGACGAACAGCGAGTGGGCGGCGGCGGCCGCGAACGCCGCGGCGGCGGCGAGCGCGGAGCCGACGGCGAGTACCAGGCGTTCGCCGAAGCGGTCGACCACCCAGCCCCACGCAATGAGCGTGGCCACCATGCCGAAGCTGGGCAGCGACGAAATCAGCCCGGCCCGGGCCAGATCGAGCCCGAGGTCGACGTGCAGGCTGGGGATCAGGAAGGCCACGCCGTTGATGAAGACGTTCGCGCACAGCGTGGACAGCAGGGCGATGAACAACATCGACCAACGCCGTACGGTACCGATAGTCGAGCTCGCCATGTCCCGATGTTCCCGCATGGCATCTCACGATGTCGAACCGCTATCTCAAATATTGAGACAGCGCAGCTATGCCGGGGCGGCCGTCACGACGAGACCGCGCAGGCGCCACGGTCGGCGGATACCGGTCCCGCGGCCGACGGCCGGATGTCGAAGTCGAAGATCGCGGTCGGCAGGTAGAGCGAACAGCAGGCGTTGGGGATGTCGACGACGCCGCTCACCCGGCCTTCGATGGGCGCCGCACCGAGCAACAAGTACGCCTGTGGTCCCGAGTAGCCGAACTTCTCCAGATAGGCCACCGCGTTGAGACAGGCGTTCCGATAAGCGACCGTGGCGTCGTTGTACAACTGCGTATCGGTGTCGTGGTCGACTCCGATCCCGATGAAGGTGACGAACTCCGAGTACCGCGGTTCGACGTTGCCGGGCATCAGGATCGGGTTCGTGGTGACCCCGTAGGTCTCCATGCCACCCTTGATCAGGTCGACGTGGAAATCGATGAAGCCGCCCATCTCGATGGCGCCGCAGAAGGTGATCTCGCCGTCGCCCTGGCTGAAGTGCAGGTCGCCACCGGAGAACAAGGCGCCCGGCACGTGCACTGGATAGAACACCCGCGATCCCCGGGTGAAGTTCTTGATGTCGTGATTTCCGCCGTTCTCCCGCGCGGGGACGGTCCGGGCGCCGTCGCGCCCGATCGCCGCCAGCATGTCGCCGGTGGCGGTGCCGCCGAGCACCGACTCCTCCAAGGGCGGCAGGGCCAACGGGGGCACGCGCTGGGGGTCGGTGGCGATCAGGGCCCGCTCGCGAGCGTTCCAACGGGCGAGCAGCTCCGGTGAGGGGGCCGTGCCGAACAGTCCGGGGTGGGTGATGCCGGTGAACTCCACCCCAGGCAGGTGCCGGGACGTGCACTTCTGGCCCGAGAAGTCCCAGATCGCCTTGTAGGCATCGGGAAACCGGTCGGTGAGGAAACCCCCGCCGTTGGCCTTGGCGAAGATTCCGGTGTAACCCCAGCCCTGACCGGGAGCGTCCCCGACCTCCTGCGGCACCGGGCCCAAGTCGAGGATGTCGACGACTAGCAGGTCACCCGGCTCGGCGCCGTCGACGAAGATCGGTCCGGACAACATGTGGGCATGGCTGAGGTCGACGTCGCGGACGTCGTTGGCGGAGTCGTTGTTGCCGATCTGACCGTCGGTCCACTCCCGGCATTCCACCCGGATCGACTGTCCGGGACGGACGTGAACGGCCGGCGGGATGTCGGGATGCCACCGGTTGTGGCCGGGCACCACCTGCTCGCGCATCGAGCGGGCTTGGTCGACGGTGAATACGACGTCGGGCATCGGGGGTCCTCTCGTCAGGGTCGCGGCAGCTTGGCGTGCCGGGGATCGGTCGTCGTCGGCGTGGCCCGGCGAGCCCGACCGGGCACGTTGGTCACCACCTGGGGTGAATCGGCACTTCGGGCGCTGGCGTCCAGCGCGGTCCGCACCGCCGGGTCGACGAATGTCACACCTGGCAGGCCGAATACCCGGCGGGCCACTTCGCCGCAGCCCGGGCACGACGCCGAGGCCTGCACCTCGGCCATTGGGCGCACTAGCTCGAAGCGGCCGCAGGTACCGCACCGGTATTGGTAAGTGGGCATCGGAAGTCCCTCCGCGCCAATCGTGGACTAGTCCGCATCGACGAAATCCATTGCAGCACGGCAGCTGCTCGGCTGCCATTCGACGGCGTCGCGGCGACGGGCCGGCCCGGCCCAGAACGCGGTGGTTGGTGGGCCCGGCGGGCTCACTAGGCTGAACTGATGCGCTTGGGTCGAATTGCCAGCCCCGATGGGGTCGCTTTTGTCAGCATCGAAGGGGACGGTCCGGTCGCGACCGACGAATGGCGGGTCAAGGAGATTGCCGAGCATCCGTTCGGAACGCCCGAGTTCACCGGCCGGTCCTGGCCGCTGGCCGACGTTCGGCTGCTCGCGCCGATCCTGGCCAGCAAGGTGGTGTGCATGGGCAAGAACTACGCCGCCCACGCCGCAGAGATGGGTGGGGTCGCCCCGGAGGATCCTGTGATCTTCCTCAAGCCCAACACGTCCATCATCGGGCCCAACGTCGCGATCCAGCTGCCCGCCGACGCACATCCGGTCCACCACGAAGGCGAACTCGCGATCGTGATCGGCCGGCCGTGCAAGGACGTGCCGGCGGCGCGGGCGTTCGAGAACATCCTCGGCTACACCATCGCCAACGACGTGTCCGCCCGCGATCAGCAGCGCAAGGACGGCCAGTGGATGCGGGCCAAGGGACACGACACGTTCTGTCCCGTGGGGCCGTGGATCGACACGTCGATCGATCCATCCGATTTGGAGCTGCGCACCGAGGTCAACGGCGAACTCCGCCAGCACAGTAGGACGTCATTGATGATCCACGACGTCGGCGCGATCGTGGAGTGGGTCTCGGCGGTCATGACACTGCTTCCCGGTGACCTCATCTTGACCGGAACCCCGGAGGGCGTCGGCCCCATCGAGGACGGCGATACCGTAAGCGTCACCATCGAAGGTATCGGGACCTTGTCCAATCCCGTTGTGCGGAAGGCGAAGTGATGTCGGTACGCGTTCGCTTCTGTCCGTCGCCCACCGGCACCCCGCACGTGGGTCTGGTCCGTACGGCGTTGTTCAACTGGGCCTACGCCCGCCACACCGGGGGCACCTTCGTCTTCCGGATCGAAGACACCGATGCCGCCCGGGACAGCGCGGAGAGCTACGCCGCCATCTTGGATGCCCTGCGCTGGCTTGGGCTGGACTGGGACGAGGGGCCCGAGATCGGCGGTCCGCATGGCCCGTACCGGCAGTCCGAGCGCGGTGAGATCTACCGCGACGTCATCGCGCGGCTGCTGGAAGCCGGTGAGGTCTACGAGGCGTACTCGACGGCCGCCGAAGTCGAGGCCCGGCACGTCGCGGCGGGCCGCAATCCCAAGCTGGGCTACGACAACTACGACCGCACGCTGACCGATGCCCAGCGCGCCCAGTTCGCCGCCGAGGGCCGCCAACCGGTGCTACGCCTGCGGATGCCCGAGGAAGACCTGAGCTGGACCGACCTGGTGCGAGGGCCGACGACGTTCGCGGCGGGGACGGTGCCCGATTTCGCGATCACGCGGGGCAGCGGAGAGCCCCTGTACACCTTGGTCAATCCGGTCGACGACGCGCTGATGAAGATCACCCACGTGCTTCGGGGCGAGGACATCTTGCCGTCCACGCCGCGCCAGATCGCGCTGTATCAGGCGCTCATGCGCATCGGCGTCGCCGATCGAGTGCCCGAGTTCGCCCATCTGCCAAGCGTGCTCGGCGAGGGCAACAAGAAGCTGTCCAAGCGCGACCCGCAGTCGAACCTGTTCCTCCATCGCGACCGCGGGTTCATCCCAGAGGGCCTGCTGAACTATCTGGCCTTGCTGGGCTGGGGCATTGCCGACGACCACGACGTCTTCAGCCTCGAGGAAATGGTCGCCGCGTTCGACGTCGTCAACGTCAACTCGAATCCCGCACGCTTCGATCAGAAGAAGGCCGACGCGCTCAACGCCGAGCACATCCGGAGGCTGTCCGAGGAAGACTTCACCGCTCGGCTGCGCGCCTACCTCGCCGCCCACGGACACGACACCGGGCTCGACGACGCCGGTTTCGCCGAGGCCGCCCGACTGGTGCAGACCCGGATCGTGGTGCTCGGCGACGCGTGGGAGCTGCTGAAGTTCCTCGACGAGGATTCCTTCGCCCTCGACGAGAAGTCGGCGGGCAAGGAACTGCGGGCCGACGCCGTACCGGTGCTCGACGCCGCCCTGGCCGCCTTGGAGCCCGTCGCGGAGTGGACCACCGCCAACATCGAGGGCGCGCTGAAGTCTGCGCTGCTGGAGGCCCTGGAACTCAAGCCGCGCAAGGCGTTCGGACCCATCCGCGTGGCCGCCACCGGCGCCTCGGTCAGTCCCCCGCTGTTCGAATCGCTGGAGCTGCTGGGCCAGCCGCGAAGCCTGCAGCGGTTGCGCGCCGGACGCGACCACGCCGCGGCAACCGAGTAGGGCGGTAAAGGGGCGCCGGAATCTTTGATAGTCTGCTCGTCGGCCCGACAGGGCGCGAAGGCCGGAGGCCGGAGCGGCCTTCGGATCGGAAAACGTCTATGACCAGCGGTTATGGGCGGCAATGGGGTATGGTGTAATTGGCAACACAGCGGTTTCTGGTACCGCCATTCTAGGTTCGAGTCCTGGTACCCCAGCCAATGACCTGATTAGGTCGGCATTCTCGTCTGAGCTATGCTGACCGTCGCAGAAAGTGTTCTAGCCCCCGTCGTCTAGCGGCCTAGGACGCCGCCCTCTCACGGCGGTAGCGTGGGTTCGAATCCCATCGGGGGTACAAAGTAAGGCGCCCGGTCCTCGTGACCGGGCGTTTTTTTGCGTGTCGGACACCGAACCGTCGCCGGCCCCCAACCGGGCTACAGGCGCCGCGCCAGGGCGTCTGCGGCCGCCAGTAGGTCGGCTGCCCACCGGGCTCCCGGTCGGCGGCCCATGCGGTCGATGGGGCCCGATACCGAGATCGCGGCGATCACCGTGCCCCGCGCGTCGCGGACGGGTGCGGACACACTGGCGACGCCCGGCTCGCGTTCGGCCGCGCTCTGCGCCCACCCGCGTTTGCGTACCTCGGCCAGGGTCCGATCGGTGAACTTGGCGTTCGGCAGCACCGCCTGCTGAGTGGCGGCGTCGCTATAGGCCAACAGAACCTTCGCGCCCGACCCCGCGGTCATCGGCAGCCGCGAGCCGACCGGCACGGTGTCGCGCAGTCCGGCGGGTGGTTCGAGGGCAGCGACGCAGACCCGGCTGGTGCCTTCGCGTCGATAGAGTTGCACGCTCTCGCCGGTGATCTCGCGGAGCCGCGGCAGGATGGACGTCCCGGCGGCCAGCAGGGGATCGTCGACTCGGGCCGCCAGCTCGCTCAGCGCGGGACCGAGCAGCCAGCGGCCCTCGGCATCGCGAGCCAGCAGCCGGTGCGTCTCGAGCCCGGCGGCCAGCCGATGCGCGGTGGCCCTGGGTAGGCCGGTGCGCTCGCACAATTCGGCAAGCCCGCAAGGAGACTCGGCGATCACGTGCAGCACGCTCACGGCTTTGTCGAGCACGCCGATGCCGCTATCCTGTCTCATAAGTAGATACTAACTTCCCGCATGCTGAGATTCATAACGAGATTGTCCATGTCAGCCCACGGACTACCCGAAGGAATGCAGACGTCATGACAGCGAAGCCGCGCACGATGGCAGAGAAGGTTTGGGCCGACCACGTCGTGGTCGCCGGCTCCGGTGAGGGGGAGGCTCGCGAACCGGATCTGATCTACATCGATCTCCACCTCATCCACGAGGTCACCAGTCCGCAGGCCTTCGACGGGCTCCGGCTGGCGGGGCGTGCGCTGCGGCGGCCCGACCTGACCATCGCGACTGAGGATCACAATGTCCCGACCAAGGACATCGACAAGCCGATCGCGGACCCGATTTCGCGCACCCAGGTCGAGACGTTGCGGCGCAACTGTGCGGAATTCGGGGTGCGGTTGTACCCGATGGGCGATGCCGAGCAGGGCATCGTGCACATCATCGGCCCGCAGCTCGGACTGACTCAGCCGGGTATGACGGTGGTGTGCGGCGACAGCCACACTTCCACCCACGGAGCCTTCGGTGCGCTCGCGATGGGTATCGGCACCTCGGAGGTCGAGCACGTATTCGCCACCCAGACACTGCCGCTGCGGCCCTTCAAGACGATGGCGGTCAACGTCGACGGCGTGCTGCCACCCGGGGTCAGTGCCAAGGACGTCATCTTGGCGGTGATCGCCAAGATCGGAACCGGTGGCGGTCAGGGTTATGTCATCGAATACCGCGGCAGCGCCATCGAATCGCTGTCGATGGAGGGTCGGATGACGATCTGCAACATGAGCATCGAGGCGGGTGCCCGGGCCGGCATGGTGGCGCCTGACGAGACCACGTTCGCCTTCCTGCGCGGTCGCCCACACGCGCCGACCGGCGCCGACTGGGACGCCGCCGTCGAGGCGTGGAGTGCGCTTCGTACCGACGAGGGCGCCGAATTCGACACCGAGGTCTACCTCGACGCCGCCACGTTGAGCCCGTTCGTCACCTGGGGGACCAACCCGGGCCAGGGTGTGCCACTGGCGGATTCGGTACCCGATCCCGAATTGATCTTCGAGGAGGGCGACCGTCAGTCCGCCGAGAAGGCGTTGACCTACATGGACCTGCGCCCCGGCACTCCGATGCGGGACATCGCGGTGGACGCCGTCTTCGTCGGCTCGTGCACCAATGGCCGCATCGAAGACCTGCGGGTGGTCGCCGAGGTCCTGCGTGGTC
>JAHFVB010000621.1 GCA_023264755.1 Mycobacterium sp.
CCGACCGTTCGAGCCGCCGGTCGGACGTGCTCGGGCTCGCGGAGATCACGGCGACCGGCACACGCTCCACGAACGAGCCGGCCGTGCAGTTCAACGCGCTGAACCCACCCACGCCGTACTGCACGCACGCCGCGCCGATGCCCCGACACCGCGCGTAGCCGTCGGCGGCGTACCCGCTGCCCAGCTCGTTGACGTTCGGAATGCGCGCAATGCCCGGGGTCGCGTCGAGGGCCTGCAGGAAGGGAGACGCGTAGTCGCCGGGCACCGCGAACAGGTGCTGGAGCCCCGCCTGCTGCAGCCGCGCGATCAGGTACGTCGCCACGGTCGTCGGCATCGCCGCTATCCCTCCTCGACCGGCTTGAGGCAGTTCGGCGTGATCGAATCGAGGAGCTGGCCGTTCGGGTCGGTGAATTCGATGCAACCCTCCAGATCGCCGCACCCGGGGCAGGGATTGGGCAGCAGCGCGTAGTCCTTCGGCAGCCAGGCCGGACGGGCGAGGCCGAAGAAGTCTTCGAGCATCGACTCCGCGGTGTCGAGGGCGCCTTCGACCCAGCCCTGGCCGTAGGAATAGGCCTCGCCGACGATGTAAATGTCCTGGTCGTCGACCGGCTTGCGCATCCGGCACATCACCTCGTCGAGCCGGTAGTGGGCTTTCCACTCGTGCCAGCCGCCGCCGTAGGGATCCTCGTTCCACGTGTGGTACACCGCCGAGTACGGCGGCGAGATCTCGGGCAGCCCGTGGACCTTGGCGACTTGACTGTTGGCCACGTTCACCATCTCGTCGGTGGCCGGGAACTCCATCTTCGGCATGACGTCGGTCACGCCCGGCTCCAGGCAGGAGGGCCGGTATCCCTGGAACGGCTCGCCGATCTCCAGTCCCTTCCAGAAGGGCACCGTGTCGATGTCGTTGTAGCTGGCCATCAGCAGCGAGTTCATGAAGGGCAGGCCATTGGGCTGTTCGCCCTCGGTGCCGAAGTAGTAGATCTGCCGCACCGGGAGATCGGTGACCGAGCGGCCCGCCACCAACCCGAGCGCGCGCCACCACGGCCGCTCGTAGGCCAGGAACAGCTTGAACGCGCTCTGGATGAGCACCGAGGGGATGTTGGCCTTCAGCCACGGGTCGTCGAAGAAGCGGCTCTTGATGAGCTCGAGCGAGCGGCGCGGCATGGCGAGGATCACCTTCTTGGCGCGCACGCGCTCGGCGGCGTCGCCGGTGAGGCGGGTCTTGTGGTGCTCCGTCGCCGTCGGCTCGAAGACGAGGGTGTAGCGATACTCGCCCGATCCGATCTCGATCTCGGCCAGCCGCTGGTTCATCCGCACGCGCTCGGGCGAGGGTACGCCGCCCGGCATCTCGTGCTGGAACTGGCGCGCCAGCGTGATGGGCAGCTGGTCGTAGCCGTCGCGCAGGGTGAGGAACTTCGTGTTGTCGCTGTACTCCGTGGCGGGAAGCTGGGTGACGGCGTTGGCGTTGGCCACGTTGGCCTCGTAGCCTCCGGCGTCCTTCATGAACTGGTAGCCTTCGTTGCTGAGCACGCGATACATCAGGTCCCAGAAGCCGAACTTCCACAGCGACTTGCCGAAGACCTTGATCCGCATGAGGTCGCACAGGCTCAGGTTGGCCATGCCGGGGTAGATGTTGTTCATCACCTGGACCTGGAGGTTGGTCGGGCCGAGGCCCCGTTCCGGCCACGCCAGGTTGTACGGGACCTTGGCCGGGTCGGCCAGCTCGTGAAGGCGCAGGTGCCGGCCGCGGAGGTAGAACAGGTTGCAGTTCGAGCCCACGCCCTGCGGGGGTGGCGGGGCGCCCATGGGGAAGTCCTTGGTGGGCAGCCCGAGGTGGTAGACGAGGTTGGCCACCATGATGTGCTGGTCCGGGATGTAGCGCATCCCGCCCACTTCGGCCTTGACGTGCGGCAGTCCCGGCAGGGTCACCGTGAAGAGCCGCCCGCCGATCCGGTTGCTGTATTCGAACAGCGCGATCTTGGCCTCCGGGTGCTGCTGCTGCAGCCGCCAGGCGCTGTACGCGCCCGACACGCCTCCGCCGATCACCGCAATGTCCAGGTCCATCGCTTCTCCCTCCACTCCCTTTCGTTCTCAGGGCGCGCCATTCTGTTTGTGGTCGTGGCGTGTTGTCAACCGGCCAGGCGGCGCCCTGCTAGAATCGCCGCACTCGATCCCGGGGAGGGGGCCGTGATGCAAACCCGAGAGCCGGTCCCGATGGAAGTGCGACGCGCCGAAGTCCAGGGGCTGGATGGTCCCAGGCGACTGGGCGATCTTCTGAACGGTCCGACGCTCCTGGTCTTCCTCCGCGAGTTCGGCTGACCGCACTGCGCTCGTCAGGTGGACGG
>JAHFVB010000021.1 GCA_023264755.1 Mycobacterium sp.
ACATCCCCGCCGCCGACCCCCAGGACCCGGGCACCCTCTGCGGTCCGGTGATCTCGGCCAAGCAGCAGTCGCGCATCCTCGGCTACATCCAGAAGGGCGTCGACGAGGGCGCCACCATGCTGGTCGGCAGCACGGAGGCGCCCAAGCAGTTCGACAAGGGGTTCTGGGTCAGCCCAACGCTGTTCACCAACGTCGACAACACGATGACCATCGCGCAGGAGGAGATCTTCGGACCCGTCCTGGTGGTGATTCCCTACGACGACGAGGACGACGCGGTCGGGATCGCCAACGACAGCGTGTACGGCCTGGCCGGCAACGTGATGTCGAGCTCCCTGGAGAGGTCGCTTGCCGTCGCCCGCCGGCTGCGGGCGGGGTTCATCGGGCTCAACGGCACCGCGGGCTACGGCGCGGACACGCCGTTCGGCGGCTACAAGGCCAGCGGCGTCGGACGCCAGAACGGCGTGTCCGGCTTCCACCAGTACACCGAGATCAAGTCCGTCGCCTACCCGGCCCAATAGCACTCAGCTGCAAGGAGTTCAAGCATGGAACAGCTTTTCGACGACCTGGAGGACTTCGGGTCGTTCGACGACGCCGTCTCGGGCGACGTGCGCGACCCGTATCCCGAGTTGGCCCGGCTCCGACGCGAGGAGCCGATCCAGCGGATCGACATGTCCGCGATGCCCGGTGAGGAAGGCAAGCCGGTATTCATCGTCTACCGCTACGAGGATGCCCAGCAGATGCTGCGGGACAACCTGACGTTCTCGTCGTCGGGGGTCATCGCGGCGTTCGGACCGGTCCTCGGTGAGCGCGTGATGCTCGGCATGGACGAACCGGTGCATGGCAGGCTGCGTTCGCTGGTGTCGAAGGCGTTCTCGCAGAAGGCCCTTGCGCGTTGGCAAGACGAACTGGTCGGCCGCGTCGGCAACGAATTGATCGACGGGTTCGCGGCCAACGGCAAGGCCGACCTGGTCAAGGAGTTCACCTTCGACTACCCGAGCCGGATCATCGCCGGCCTGCTGGGGCTGCCGGAGCAGGACTACCCGCAGTTCCAGCGCTGGTCGATCTCGCTGTTGAGCTGGATCATGAACCCGGAGCGGGGGCTGGCCGCGGCGGCCGCGCTGTGTGACTACTTCGCGCCGATCCTGGAGTCCCGCCGCGCCGAGCCGAAGGACGACCTGATCAGCCTGCTGGCCGAGGCGGAGATCGACGGGGAGAAGCTGACGGACGACGAGATCTTCTCGTTCCTGCGGCTGCTGCTACCCGCCGGAGTGGAGACCACGTATCGGTCGCTGGGGAATCTCCTCTTCGCGCTGCTGTCGGATCCGTCGCAGTTGGACGCCGTTCGCGCCGGTCGCTCCCTGCTGCCCCAGGCCATCGAGGAGGCGGTGCGCTGGAATCCGCCGCTGCTCACCATCACCCGGACCACCACGTGCGATACCGAACTCGGCGGCGTACACATTCCCGAGGGGTGCTCGGTGTTGCCGATGCTCGGTTCGACGAACCGCCAGGAGGATCGGTGGGGCGACCCGGACCAGTTCAACATCTTCCGCACGCCCAAGGGGAACCTCGGCTGGGGCCACGGGGTGCACGTCTGCCTCGGGATGCACCTGGCACGGCTCGAGATGCGCACTGCCGTCAACCTTCTGCTGGACCGGCTGCCCAATCTGCGGATGGATCCCGATGGCGACGACCCGCACATCCGGGGCCAGGTGTTCCGGTCGCCGACATCACTGCCCGTGCTGTTCGACCCGGTGGTGACCCGATGACTCAGCTCGACAGATCGGGCGCCGACTTCGAGACAGTCGACTACTTCTTCGACCAGTCGCTGGTGCCCGACCCCTACCCGTACTACGACTACCTACGCTCCCAATGCCCAGTGCGGCCGGCGACCCCGCACGGCGTGCTCGCTGTCACCGGTCATGCCGAAGCGCTTGCCGCGTACAAGGATCCGGCCATGTCGTCCTGCGTGGCCGTCGCGGGTCCGTTCCCGCCGCTACCGTTCACGCCCGAAGGCGACGACATCAGTGCGCAGATCGAGGCGCACCGCGCCGAGATCCCGATGGCCGAGCACGTCGTCACCATGGATTCCGACCTTCACGCCAAGACCCGCGGGCTGCTGAACAAGCTCATCACGCCAAAACGGTTGAGCGAGAACGAAGAATTCATGTGGCGATTGGCCGACCAGCAGCTCGATACGTTCATCGACGACGGTTCGTGCGAGTTCATGGAGGGCTACGCGAAACCCTTTGCCATGCTGGTCATAGCCGACCTGCTCGGCGTTCCGTTGGAGGATCACATCCAGTTCCGCAGGGTGTTGGGCAACGAGGTCGTCGGCGAGATCGGCGCCGAGGACACCGTCGCGCACAATCCGTTGGCATGGCTGGACGACAAGTTCCGCGAGTACATCAGCGATCGTCGCCGAGAGCCGCGCGCTGACGTGCTGACCGAGCTAGCCGCCGCGACCTACCCCGATGGCGCGGTGCCCGAGATAGAGGAGGTCGTCAAGCTCTCGACCTTCCTCTTCGCCGCAGGCATGGAGACGACGACCAAACTGCTCAGCACTGCCATGCGGGTGACTGCGGAGCGCTCGGACATTCAACAGTCACTTCGTGACAACCGGGCCCAGATTCCCGGCTTCCTCGAGGAGGCCTTGCGGACGGAGAGCCCCGTCAAGAGTCACTTCCGGCTTGCTCGCACCACGACGAGCGTTGGGGGAGTAGAGATTCCGGCGGGCACGATCATCATGATGCTCCCGAGCGCTAGCAACCGTGATCCGCGCAAGTTCGACAATCCCCATGAGTTTCAACACGACCGTCGCAACGTACGCGAGCACGTCGCTTTCGGTCGCGGCCCACATTCGTGCCCAGGGGCGCCGCTGGCGCGTTCGGAAGCGCGGATCTCGATGAATCGGATTCTCGATCGGATGGCCGACATCCGGATCGACGAATCCGTCCACGGGGCGGCGGGGCACCGCAACTACACCTACGATCCGACGTTCATCATGCGGGGGCTGTCCAATCTGCACGTGAGGTTCACGCCCGTTCAATAGCCATGGCCGGCTCGGCCGCGGAAACCGCGACCCCCAACAATTCCGAACAGCTCCGAATCGGCGACCTGTGATGAGGTCACGGGGCCCGGGTGCGAACAATTGGGATCGTGGTGAACCGAATCCAAGCCCTGTTGGGGGTCGAGTACCCCGTCGTGCAAGCCCCGATGACCTACATCGCCCGAGCCGCGTTGGCCGCGGCGGTATCGCAAGCCGGCGGGTTGGGCATGATCGAAACCCTCACCGAGGAAGGTCGAGCGGACCTACGCCGGGTGCGTGCGCTGACCGACCGGCCCGTCGCGGCCAATCTGATGATCCAGGGCTGGAAGAAGGACCCGTCGATCGTCGACGTGCTGGCCGAGGCGGGCGTGCGCCACGTCTTCACCTCGGCAGGCGATCCGGCGTTGTTCACCGCGCCGCTGCACGACGCCGGCATGACCGTCGTCCACGTCGTCGGCTCGCTCAAGGGCGCCCAGAAGGCGGCCGACGCGGGAGTGGACGCGCTGGTGGTCGAGGGCGTGGAGGGCGGTGGATTCAAGGCCGCGCTCGGCGCTTCGACCATGGTGTTGCTACCGCTGGTCGCCGAACGCATCGACCTGCCGATCATCGCCGCGGGCGGGGTGTGTGATGCCCGGTCTGCGGCGGCGGCCGTCGTACTGGGAGCCGAGGGCGTCCAACTGGGCACGCGGATGCTGGCCAGCCAGGAGGCGGCCGTGCACGCGAACTTCAAGAACGCCATCGTCGCGGCCGACGACGCCGGCACAGTGCTGCTCGACATCCCCGGCAACCCGACCATGCGGGTGCTGCGCACGGGCTTGGCGGCCCGCGTGGCAGCCGACGATCCCGGGGCGCGACTGCTGGGGCGCATCACCGAGCTCTACTTCGACGGGGACCTCGAGGCCAGCGTCGCCAACACCGGTCAGGTGTCGGCGCGGATCGTCGACCTCCCGCCGGTGGCCGAACTGGTGCGCGACATCTGGGGCGGCATCGCGGCGGCCCTGGACTCGGCCTCGGCGCGGCAGGGCAGTCCCTGACCCCAGGTGGCTCGGACAGCGGTCGGGCTCGGGTCAGGGTCCGATGACGCGCCCCAGCCACTTCTGGCTGAGCGCCGCGTAGGTGCCGTCGTTGGCGATGACGGCGAGCCACTGATTCACCCATTGTTGAGTCATCGCAGCAGTGCCGGGGACCAGATACGCCTTCTGGGCGAAGGTGAACGGGTGATCGAGTCCGACACCGCAAAGTTCGGGGTGTTGTGTCGTCTGCCAACGGATTTCACTGGCGTCGGTGATCATCGCATCGGCGTCGTTGCCGATGATTCGATCGAAGATGGTGTTGTTGTCGGGGTATTCCACGACGGTGGCGTGCTTGAGGTTCGCCTTGTCGAAGTCGGCATTGGTACCGCCCGGGTTGACCACGACTCTGACCCCGGGCCGATCGATGTCGGCCAACGTCCGATACTTCGCCGCCTCGGCGCACCGCACGACGGCGGCCTTGCCGTCACGCAGGTAGGGCGCCGAATACCTGGCCCGCTTCGCCCGGTCGAGGGTGACGGTGATACCGCCCATCGCCACATCGCAGCGCTCGTCCAAGTCGCTCATCAGGGTCGGCCACGTGGTCGGTACCAGGTCGAGCCGTACACCCAGGCGTGCGGCGAGGTCGCGGGCCAGGTCGACGTCCAGTCCGCTCCACTGCCCCTGCGGATCACGAAACGTATAGGGCCGATAGTCGCCCGTGCTGCAGACGCGCACCACGCCTGCGCCGAGGATGCGGTCGAGGTCGGAGCGCGGGGCCTGCTGCTGGCATGCGCTCGCCGCCAACGCGAGCGGCAGCGCGAGGCAGGCGATGAATCGCAACGGCTTCACCGGTTCAGCCTCGCACGCCACCCGCGCTGGACGAATCGCTGCGGCGAACGTGCGGTGGTGAGAACGAGTCGGGGACCGCCCCGCTCGCCGGGCTCTGCGGCGAGTTCAGAACGCGCTCAGCACCGTTCGCGAACCCAGCGGTGCTTGCAGCCTCACCTCGAGGGTGGCCGGTACGACGATCATGGTGCACATCCGGTGTACCGCTGCGGGGTGGGTGCCCTCCTGCAGCTGCACCGTCACTGAGTCGGCGGTCTCGTTCGCCACGGCGTGCACCCCGGAACAATCCGGCGAGCCGAGCCAGAATTGGACGATCAGGGCATCGTCCGACTGGCCTCGGCTCCACGCGTCGGCGGGTAGTGGACGGATGCCGACGAGGGCCGGGTCGTCGGTCGCGACGAGCGCGCCGGCGCTGGGCTCGACCTGCGGTATCGGATGGCCGACCGGACTGGCCGACGCTCTCGCGTCGCACGTGACGAACCCGACCACCACCACCACCACCGACCCGGTCCCCAGCAGGCTCAGGAGCCCGGCCACCCACTGCGGGCGCCGGCCGAAGCTCGGCGCCCGGGGGTGCGTGCATCGCGGGCTCAAGCGCTGGTCGCGATGGCCTCGGCCAATAGCGTCGGGTCGTGGGCCGACACGATGAACAGCTCGGGATCCCTACGCGCATACAGCTCGGCAAGCCGGGAATGATTGTCGCGCACCTGTTTCCGATCGAACGCGATCACCGATTCGGAGAGCTTGATGGAACGGGGCACGGGCGTGCTTCCGTCCAGAGTGCCGCGGTAGTAGAACGCGTCGCCGCAGTGCAATATCCAGCGGTGTCCGGCATCGACGGCGACGCAGGCGTGGCCACGGGTATGGCCGGGGAGCGACACCAACACGATTCCCGGGGCGATCGCGTCGAGCTCCTTGGCTGCTGCGAAACCCCGCCACCGCTCGCCGGTGGGCTCGTGCTCGACCAGCTTCGGGCCGTGCGCCCACTGCCTGGGCTGGAAGCGGAACCGCTCCGATCGAGTGGGCGGACGCATCGCCCCCAGCACTTCGGCGGCGGTGACGTGCACCTGGGCGTCGGGGAAGTCGGAAAGCCCACCGATGTGGTCGATGTCGAAGTGAGTGGTGATGATGTGGCGGACGTCGTCGCGCTGAAAGCCGAGCCGCTCGACCTGGCGGGCGGCGGTCTCGTCGGCGTCGAACAGCGGCCGCAACAGGTGCCGGCTGGGTCCGATGCGGGACGGATCTGCACAGTCCTCCAGCCCGTAGCCCGAATCGACCAGGACCAGTCCGTTGTCGGTCTCGACCAAGAGCACGTGACAGACGACCGGCGCCCCCGGGGGCTTCATGGTGCCGCAGTTGAGGTGATGGACCTTCACGGCAAAATCCTTTTCGTCAGAACGTGCTCGACTTCGGCCCGGCAGGCGTCCAGCTCGAGTTCGTCATCAAGCATCGACTGCAGCGCCACCCCGCGCAACATTCCTATGATGACGGTCGCCGTGGCGAGTGGGTCGACCGATCCCGCGAACTCGCCTGCGGCGACGCCGCGCTCGATGCGCTTGGCGAGCTCGTCGCGGAACGCACGGTCCGCCGCCAGCATGGTCGACCGCACTTCGGGTTCGCCCGAGGACACCGCATCGGCCCACAGCAGCAGGCGCGCCCGGTTGGCCGGTCGGGGGTCGCGGAGCTCGTGAAAATACGCCCTCACCAGCCCCAGGGCCTGATCGAGCGCGCTGTCCGACGCGCTTTCGCCGAATACCTCGGCCCGGAATCCGGACGTCACCGACGCGACGAGCCGCTGCATCATCGCGCCCTTGGATCCGAAGTGGTGGGTGGCCAAGCCCCGGCTGTAACCCGCGCGCTCACCGACGTTGGCGAGGGTGAAGCCGGACGGCCCGACCTCCGCGATCAGTTCGGCGGCCGCCGCCAGCAAGCGGTGCTCGGCCTCGGTGCGGCGCTGCTCCTGGGTGCGACGGGTTTCGGTCACGGCGAGGAATCGAGTTGGCCTACGAGTGCGAGCAGTTCGCCGCGTCCGATTTGGGTGACCAGACTGGCCGAGTCGAAGTAGATCCGTTCGTTCACCACCCGGTCGCCGGCGAACCGGAACACCGCGATGACCGGCACCCGGAAGGCCTTGCCGGTCGGCGGCAAACCGTAGAACTCGCCGAGATTGGTGCCCAACAAGTCGAATTCGACGATCACCGAGTCGTCGGTGACGTGAAACCGCGAATTGTCGTGGCGCTGATCGGGGAACGCCGTACGGGTAGTGCGGTAGTAGTTCATCACCTCGTCGTCACCGTCGTAAACCTGACCGGTCGCCATGATCTCGTAGCGGGGATGGCCGTCGAACGTCGCGAGCGTGCGGTCGAACTCATGGGTGACCTCGGTGTCCATGTGTTCCTTGATGACGGCCAGGCGGCGTTCCCGGAGGGTTTCATCGATCATCTCGGCTCCTCGCTCTTACTAACTGGTTGGCCAACAAGTTAGTTGCGTAGTGGCCGGTCGTCAACGGTCCAGTCCCTGGCGGTGTCGACGGCGGACAGTCGATCCAGGTCTCGCGGGCGCGTTCACCGGCCCGCCGCCGTCGGGGCCGGCAGCGTGGCCCTGACCCGAGCGCAGGGGGCGTCGACCGCAGCCGCGCGGACTGGAACCGATCGCGGCGGCGCGCCTCGAGTGAGCGGCCTGCACCTGCAGTTCGGCGCCGATGCGGCGACCGAAGTCATCGCGTCGTGGCACACGCCGGAGGCGATCGGCAACCCGCGCGTGCTGCTGGGCACCCCCAGCGGCGGATTTGGCCTGACGATCCAAGCGGAACCCCGAACCTACCGGGATGCGAAGTCGGGCAGCGAGATTCGAATCAATCACGCGCGGCTCACGGGACTCTCGCCCGATACGGACTACGTCTACGCGGCCATCCACGACGGTGCGGCACCCGAGCTGGGGACCTTCCGCACGGCGCCCCGGGGTCGGGCGGCGTTCACCTTCACCAGCTTCGGCGACCAGTCGACGCCGACGTTGAGCACGCCACAGGGGCCGACGTCGTTCGTCAACGATCATCGCGGGTCCCGGCCGCGGGCGACGTGACCACGGGCATCGAGCGCATCGCGCCGCTGTTCAATCTGGTCAACGGCGACCTCTGTTACGCCAACCTGGCCGCCGACCGGATTCGGGCGTGGTCGGACTGGTTCGACGACAACAGCCGCTCGGCGCGCCTCGACAACGACGACATCTGCTACCAAGACGCCGACAACTCGTACGTGCGCGGCTGTTCGGGGGGCGCGCAGCGCCCCTTCCTCGAGGCGGAACTTGCTGCGGCCCAAGCGAACACCGACATCGACTGGATAGTGGTCTGCATGCACCAGACTGCCATCTCCACCGCCGACGCCAACAGTGCCGACCTCGCGATTCGCGAGCAGTGGCTGCCGCTGTTCGACCGTTACGGCGTCGACCTGGTGCGCTGTGGGCACGAGCATCACTACGAACGCTCACATCCGATCAGGGGAGCTCAGCCGACCGACGGCGGACTCGAACCGGTCGACCGGTTCACGTTGGTCAAGCCACGACGCGACTAGTGCCGGCCTCAGACCGCCCTGACGTACCGCTTGCTGACGACGCACTGCACCAGGGCCGTCAACGGGCCGGCCGCCTTGCTCCACCACGTTCCGTGACGGGAGAAGGCGGTCACCTCCGCCGTCACCGCCGCACTGGTCGGGTCGTATCGAACCGCGAACAATTCCTCACCCGTTTCGGCATGCCCCGGCAGCGTGCCGTAGGCGAACCCGCGGTGGTTCGGTTCGTCGACGACGTACACCACGCGACACGGCGCCCGCACGGGACCGAGCCGAACGATGACCTCGGAGCCCACTTCGGCGAGCTCCGTGGTCGCCTCGACCCGCGCCCCGGCTCCCCGCAACATGCCCCAGCGCAGCACCGCATCGGCAGCCTCGTCGAACCGTTCGCGCCCATGACCGATCACCGCGGACTCGCGCACATGGTGGTACCCGGGCGGCAGGACCCCCGCGGTGGCCCCGATCTCGGGGTAGGTCAAGGGCAGGGCAGCCAACTCGCTTAGCTTCACCGGTTCACCATCGCATCATCGGGGGTACGTTCGATCGGGTGAGTACGCCATCAAATTCACCGGAATCGGGATCGTTCTCCATCGGCGGCGAGCTGCCCGTGAACCGGTTGGGCTTCGGGGCCATGCGCATCACCGGTAAGGGCGTCTGGGGCCCACCCGCCGATCACGACGAATGCATCCGGGTGCTGCGCCGCGCCGTCGAACTCGGAGTCAACTTCATCGACACCGCCGACTCGTACGGACCGTACGTCTCGGAGGAACTGATCCGCGAGGCGTTGCACCCCTATCCGGACGACGTGGTCGTCGCCACGAAGGCGGGTCTGGTGCGGACCGGCCCAGACGAGTGGTCGCCGCTCGGCTACCCGCCCTACCTTCGCCAGGAATGCGAGATGAGCCTGCGGCGACTCGGCACCGACTGCATCGACCTCTATCAACTACATCGCATCGACGCCAAGTTCCCGCTCGAGGACCAACTCGGCGAGCTCGTCGCGCTGCAACGGGAGGGCAAGATCCGCCACCTCGGGTTGTCCGAGGTGACCGTCGACCAACTGGCCGCCGCCCAGCAGCACGCGACCATCGCATCGGTGCAGAACATGTACAACCTCACCGTTCGCACGTCCGAGGCACTGCTGGACAAGGTCACCGAGGAGAGCATCGCCTTCATCCCGTGGTTCCCGCTGGCCTCGGGTCCGTTGGCCGCCGCCGACGGACCGCTGCAGCGCATCGCCGCCGAGCATCACGCCACCCCTTCCCAGCTGGCGCTGGCGTGGCTGCTCAAGCGTTCACCGGTGGTGTTGCCGATCCCCGGCACGTCGAGCGTGGCCCATCTGGAGGAGAACGTCGCGGCAGCGACCATCACCTTGTCCGACGAGGAATTCGACACGTTGAGCAAAGCCGGTGCGGGCGGCTGAGGCGCCGGGCCATACCGTGTTTGGCGTGGCAGCCGAACAGCAGCACGAACCGCCCTCCGACGCTTCGCTCGTCCAGGACGGTGGGGGCTTCAACCCGCCGACCCCCACGAAGCGCGGCGGCCCCGACTACGGGCGCTTCGTCGAGGCCGTCCGCACGTTGCAGGACCTGACGCGCGGGGCGGACGCCCCCGACGACGTCGTCACCAAGGCCGCCGAACTCGTCGAGTCCGCGAACGCGCTGCTCGCCCCGTTCGAGACCGACGAGTGGCACGCCCCCTCGGGCCGACGGTTCGACCTGCCCAACCGCGGCAGCATCCTGTCGGTCCCGGTGGAACTGACCATCACCGAGGACGGCCGCGTCCGCGGTACCGCATTGTTTCGCCGCTTCCATCTCGGACGCAACGGCGCCGTGCACGGCGGCTCGCTGGCCCACCTGTTCGACTCCCTGCTGGGCTTCACGGCGTTCAAGCTCAGCGGCAGCCAGAAACAGCGCACCGCCTACCTGCACGTCGACTACAAGCGGATCGCGCCCATCGAGAAGCCGCTGCAGGTCGAGGCGGGCATCGACCGCATCGAAGGCCGCAAGATCTTCGTCGCGGGCCGCCTGTTCGACGGCGAGCACGAACTATGCGAGGCGAAGGCCCTGTTCGTCATGCTGAAGCCCGGACAGCCGTGACCAAGCAGGGCCGGCTGGCTCACCTGAAGCGGCGCTGGGCGCGGTGGCGGGACGCGCTGCGCGACCGGCCGGCTGCCGACCTGACCTACCGCGTCGTCGTCGGGGTGGTCGGGCTGGCGGTGCTGACCGTCGGCATCATCGCCATTCCGTACCCAGGGCCGGGCTGGGCGATCGTGTTCGTCGGACTGGCCCTGCTGGCCACCGAGTTCGATTGGGCGCACCGCCTGCTGACCTACACCCGCAAGCGATACGACCGCGCGATGGACTGGTTCAAGGCGCAGGGCTGGGGGATACAGGCGCTGGGCTTCGTGGTGACCGCGGCAGTCGTGGTCGGCACGCTGTGGCTGCTCGGTGGAGTCTCGTGGGCGGCCAGCCTCGCCGACGTCGAACGGCCATGGCTCAACAGCCCCGTCGGCATAGGGTCCTAGCCACCCTCACCGATAGCATGGTCGCGACCCGACCGTCCGCTGTGCGGACCCCACGACCAGGAGACCCACCGATGACCGCCGTCGCCAGCACCGCTCCAGCAGTCCCGATCCGGGTCACTGCCGGAACCACCGCGGGCGCTGCCGTGCGCGACGCCGGGCTACCCGGCCGCGGGGCCCCGGACGCGATCGTCGTCGTACGGGACCCGGAAGGACGGTTGCGCGATCTGTCGTGGGTGCCCGAGGTCGACGTCGAGGTCACCCCCGTGGCCGCCGATACCGAGGACGGGCGCAGCGTCATCCGGCACTCGGCCGCGCACGTGCTGGCCCAGGCGGTGCAGAACCTGTTCCCCGAGGCCAAGCTGGGCATCGGCCCGCCGATCACCGACGGCTTCTACTACGACTTCGACGTGCCGCGGGCGTTCACCCCGGAAGACCTGACCGCGCTGGAGAAGCGCATGCGCCAGATCGTCAAGGACGGCCAACTGTTCGACCGGCGCGTCTACGAGTCGAAGGATCAGGCCAGGGAAGACCTCGCCGACGAACCCTTCAAGTTGGAACTGGTCGACGACAAGTCCGGCGACCCCGACGTCATGGAGGTCGGAGGTGACGAGCTGACCGCCTACGACAACCTCAATCCCCGGACCCGCGAACGCATTTGGGGCGACCTCTGCCGGGGCCCGCACATCCCGACCACCCGCTACATCCCGGCGTTCAAGCTGACCCGCAGCTCGGCCGCCTACTGGCGGGGCAACCAGGCCAACGCCAGCCTGCAGCGCATCTACGGCACCGCCTGGGAATCGCAGGAGGCGCTCGACCGCCGCCTCGAGCTGCTCGAGGAGGCCAAGCGCCGCGACCACCGCAAGCTCGGCGTGGAACTGGATCTGTTCAGCTTCCCCGACGAACTCGGCTCCGGGCTGCCCGTCTTCCACCCCAAGGGCGGCATCATCCGCCGCGAACTCGAGGACTACTCGCGCCGCAAGCACGAACAGGCGGGCTACGAGTTCGTCAACACCCCGCACATCACCAAGGAGCAGCTGTACATCACGTCGGGCCACCTCGAGTGGTACGCCGACGGCATGTTCCCGCCGATGCACATCGACGCCGAGTACGACGCCGACGGCACCGTGCGCAAGCCCGGCCAGAACTACTACCTCAAGCCCATGAACTGCCCGATGCACCACCTGATCTACCGGTCGCGGGGGCGTTCCTATC
Source organism: Mycobacterium sp. (assembly GCA_023264755.1). GTDB lineage: Bacteria > Actinomycetota > Actinomycetes > Mycobacteriales > Mycobacteriaceae > Mycobacterium. Next base: position 12,208 of record JAHFVB010000021.1, read on the forward strand.
GCGAACTTCCGTTGCGGCTCTTCGAGTTCGGTTCGGTGTACCGCTACGAGAAGTCCGGTGTCGTGCACGGGCTGACCCGGGTGCGGGGCATGACCCAGGACGACGCGCACATCTATACCACCCGCGAGCAGATGCGCGACGAACTGACCTCGTTGCTGCGCTTCGTGCTCGACCTGCTCGCCGACTACGGCCTCGACGACTACTACCTGGAGCTGTCCACCAAGGACCCCGAGAAGTACGTCGGATCCGACGACGTGTGGGAAGAGGCCACCGACACGCTGCGCGAGGTGGCCGAGGCGTCCGGGTTGGACCTGGTGCCCGACCCCGGTGGCGCGGCGTTCTACGGCCCGAAGATCTCGGTGCAGGTCAAGGACGCGCTGGGCCGTACCTGGCAGATGTCGACCATCCAGCTGGACTTCAACATGCCCGAACGCTTCGAGCTGGAGTACACCGCGGCCGACGGTAGCCGGCAGCGCCCGGTGATGATCCACCGCGCCCTGTTCGGGTCGATCGAACGGTTCTTCGGGGTGCTCACCGAGCACTACGCGGGCGCGTTCCCGGCCTGGCTGGCGCCGGTGCAGGTGGTCGGCATCCCGGTAGCCGATGCCTTCGTGCCGTACCTGGAAGACGTTGCGGCCCAACTCAAGGCGCGGGGGATCCGGGTCGACGTGGACGCCAGCGACGATCGGATGGCAAAGAAGATCGTCAACCAGACCAACCAGAAGGTGCCGTTCATGTTGCTCGCGGGGGAGCGGGACGTGGAAGCCGGTGCGGTCAGCTTCCGGTTCGGCGACCGCACGCAGATCAACGGCGTACCCCGCGACGTTGCGGTCGAGGCCATCGTGGACTGGGTCGCGCGCCGTGAAAATGCCATTCCCACTGCGGAACTCGTCGAGGCCGGCGCTGCATTGAGCGCTCGCGGGAAGAGCGGTTAGTGCCGTCGTGACCGAGCAGGATGACCAGACGATCGTCGATCACGGAGTTGGGGACCAAGACCACCTCCAGCGGCTATGGACGCCGCATCGGATGAACTACATCGCCGGGGCTCCGATGAAGGGCGGCTCGGCCGCCTCGAGCGAACCGTTCACCGACATCCCCCACATGTCCGACGAGGACGGTCTGGTGGTCGCCCGCGGCGAGCTCGTCTACGCGGTGCTCAATCTCTACCCCTACAACCCCGGCCACCTGATGGTCGTGCCCTACCGCCGGGTGGCCGAACTCGAGGACCTCACCGAAGCCGAGAGCGCGGAACTGATGGCGTTCGCGCAGAAGGCGATTCGCGTCATGAAGGGGGTGTCCCGGCCGCACGGGTTCAACGTGGGGTTGAACCTGGGCAGCTCGGCCGGAGGCTCGCTCGCCGAACACCTGCACATGCACGTGGTCCCGCGCTGGGGTGGCGACGCCAACTTCATCACGATCATCGGCGGATCCAAGGTGATCCCTCAGCTGCTGCGCGACACCCGCGAACTGCTCGCCGCCGAATGGGCCAGGACGCCATGAGCGACGCCTATCTGTTGACCAGAGCGGCCTACGCGAAGCTGAGCCGCCCGCTCGCCAAGGCCGTCCTACGCCTGGGGCTGACCCCGGACAGCGTGACGATCCTGGGCACCGCCGGCACCGTCATCGCCGCGCTGACCCTGTTCCCGATCGGCCAACTGTGGTGGGGCGCCTTCGCAGTGTTCATCTTCGTGCTCGCCGACATGCTCGACGGGGCAATGGCGCGCGAGCGCGGATTCAGCACCCCCTTCGGCGGTGTGCTGGACGCGACCTGCGACCGGATCAGCGACGGCGCGGTGTTCTGCGGGCTCCTGTGGTGGGCGGCCTTCGGCATGCGCAGTACCGCGCTCGTCGTAGCCACGATGATCTGCCTGGTGACCTCGCAGGTGATCTCCTACATCAAGGCCAGGGCGGAGGCCAACGGCCTCAAGGGGGACGGCGGCATCATCGAACGCCCCGAACGGCTCATCATCGTGCTGGTCGGGGCCGGCCTGTCCGGCGTGGGGTTCCTCCACGTGCCGTGGCTGGTGCACGTCGCGATGTGGCTGCTCGCCGCCGCCAGCATCGTAACCCTGGGCCAGCGGCTCCATGCGGTGCGGACCTCGCCAGGTGCCATGGATCCATTGGCCACCGATGCCACGCCGCCCACCGACGCCACGCCCCCCAGCGATGCGGCCGAGGAGCCGAGCGAGCAGTGAGCACACCATCGTCGGGACTGCCACGCATCCGCGGCGTCCGCGTCCCGTTGGGCGGCCAGCTCACCGATCTCGGGTATGCCGCGGGCTGGCAACTCGTGCGCGCGATGCCGGAGTTCGCTGCGCGCAACGCCTTCGAGACCGGTGCGTGGTACGCGTCGCGCGGGGGCGGGCCGGAGCAGCTGCGCAAGAACCTGGCGCGGGTACTGTCCGTGCAACCCGCCAAGGTGCCGGCACACCTGATTCGTGCTTCGCTGGCCTCCTACGCCCGATACTGGCGGGAGGCCTTCCGATTGCCCTCGATGGATCACCAGGCCATCGCCCGTCAGGTCCAAGAGACCAGCACCGGTAGCGAGCACGTCGTCGAGGCCCTGCGGGCGGGCCGCGGCGCCATCCTCTCGCTACCGCACAGCGGCAACTGGGATCTCGCAGGCGTGTGGCTGGCCAATACCCACGGCAAGTTCGCCACCGTCGCCGAGCGGCTCAAGCCCGAATCGTTGTACCGGCGGTTCCTCGCCTACCGGGAAAGCCTCGGATTCGAGGTCATTCCGCTGACCGGCGGCGACCGGCCCCCCTTCGAAATCCTGGCCGAGCGCCTCCGCAGCAACGGCCTGGTGTGCCTGATGTCGGACCGCGACCTGACGCGCTCCGGGGTCGAGGTGGACTTCTTCGGCGAACCGACCCGCTTCCCCGCCGGCCCGGCCAAGCTCGCGCTGGAAACCGGTGCGGCCCTGGTGCCCATCCACAGCTGGTACGAGCCACGCGACTCGCGACTGGACCTCTACCCGCCACTGGACACGTCATCCGGCGACGTCCGCGTGATCACGCAGGCGCTGGCCGACCGCTTCGCCACGTGCATCGCCGCGCATCCCGCCGACTGGCACATGCTTCAGCCGCAATGGTTGGCCGACCTGTCCGAGCAGCGCCGCTCACGCCTCGAACCGGGGCGGGAGGGCTGATGCACATCGGCATGGTCTGCCCGTACTCGTTCGACGTGCCCGGCGGTGTCCAGGCGCACGTCTTGCAGCTCGCCGAGGTGATGCTGAGCTACGGGCACCAGGTCAGCGTGCTGGCGCCGTCCTCGCCGCACGTGACGCTGCCCTCCTACGTCGTGTCCGGGGGCAAGGCCGTCCCCATTCCGTACAACGGGTCCGTCGCCCGGCTGCGGTTCGGTCCCGCCACGCACCGCAAGGTGAAGAAGTGGATCCTCGAGGGTGACTTCGACGTCTTGCACGTGCACGAACCCAATGCCCCCAGCCTGTCGATGTTGGCGTTGATGGTGGCCGAGGGGCCCATCGTCGCGACGTTTCACACGTCGACCACGAAGTCGTTGACACTGAGCGTCTTTCAGGGCATCTTGCGGCCCTGGCACGAGAAGATCGTCGGCCGCATCGCGGTATCGGATCTGGCGCGCCGCTGGCAGATGGAGGCCCTGGGCTCCGATGCCGTGCAGATCCCCAACGGCGTGGACGTGGCGTCCTTCGCAGCGGCACCCAAGCTGGACGGATACCCGCGGCCGGGCAAGTCCGTGCTGTTCCTCGGCCGTTTCGACGAGCCGCGCAAGGGCATGGACGTCCTACTGGCCGCGCTGCCCACGCTCGTCGAGGCGTTCCCCGACGTCGAGGTGCTCGTCGTCGGGCGCGGTGACGAGGAGGCCTTGCGGGAAGAGGCCGGCGCGCTCGCCGCACATCTGACGTTCCTCGGACAGGTCGACGACGCGGTCAAGGCCTCGGCGATGCGCAGCGTGGACGTGTACTGCGCCCCCAACACCGGCGGCGAGAGCTTCGGCATCGTGCTGGTCGAAGCGATGGCCGCAGGCACCGCCGTGGTGGCCAGCGACCTCGACGCCTTCCGCCGGGTACTCGAGGACGGCGCGGCGGGCCGCTTGGTGCCCGTCGACGACGCACCCGCGCTGGCCGCGGCCTTGGTCGAGGTGCTGTCCGACGACGCGAGGCGGCAGGGCTTCGTCGAGGCCGCCAGCGATGCAGTCCAGCGCTACGACTGGTCGGTGGTGGCGCAGGAGATCCTGCGCGTCTACGAGACGGTGGCGGGGGCAGGCGTGAAGGTGCGTGTGGTCGGGTCGGCGACGACTCGGGACGCCAAGAAGGCCGGCCGGAGCGAAGCGACGAGGGGTCCGGCGTGATCACGTGGATCGTGGTCGGCGCCCTGGTGGGGCTACTGGTCGCCATCGTCGTCGTGATGGGCGCCTGGGCGTTGCAGACCGCGAGCCGGCTCAACCGACTGCACGTCAGATACGACCTGTCCTGGCAGGCGCTCGAAGGCGCGCTGGGCCGACGCGCCGTGGTCGCGCGTGCGGTGGCCACCGATGCCTACGGCCGCAGCCCGGCGGGCAAACAGTTGGCGGCGCTGGCGGCCGCCGCCGAACGGGCGCCCCGATCCAGCCGCGAGGCCGCGGAGAACGAGTTGTCGGCGGCGCTCTCACAGGTCGACCCCGCGTCGCTTCCGGTCGCGCTGGTGGCCGAGGCGGCCGACGCCGAGGCACGGGTCTTGCTGGCCCGGCGCTTCCACAACGACGCCGTCCGCGACACGCTCGCGCTGCGCGAGCGGCCGTTGGTGCGCTGGTTCCACCTCGGCGGAACCGCGGCGATGCCGACCTATTTCGAGATCGCCGAACTCGCGGCCCAAGACGCCGTCGGACAGGTGAGCCGGCGCACGTCGGCGCGGGTGGTGCTGCTCGACGAGGACGGGTTCGTACTGCTGCTGTGCGGTTCGGATCCGGCTGCCGAGGCGCACGTCGCGCCACGCTGGTGGTTCACCGTCGGAGGGGCCGTGCAACCGGGGGAGCAGCTGCCGGACGAGGCCGCCCGCGAGCTCGCCGAGGAGACCGGCCTGCCGGTCAGCCCCGTCGACCTCATCGGGCCGGTCTGGCGCCGCGACGCGATGATCGACTTCAACGGATCGGTGATGCGCAGCGAGGAGTTCTTCTTCGTCTATCGGGCGCAGCGGTTCGAGCCGTCGACCGTCGGCCACACTGTCCTGGAGCGCGAGTACCTCCACGGCCACCGCTGGTGTGACGCAAGCGCCATCCGGGCCCTCGTCGAAGGCGGCGAGGCCGTGTACCCGCTTCAGCTCGCCGAGCTGCTCTCCGATGCGATCGCCCTGGCCGACCGGCGGTTGGTGCCGCCAGCTCGCGAGCTGCAGTCGATTCGCTGATTTCGCCTGCTACCCGTGCGGATCGCAAACGATTTGGCCCGGCCACTAGACTGATTTAGTACCAATTTGGAGGAGATGGCAGTGGATACCGGCGGGCAACAGCGAAGCGGTAACGGGTCGGTGGAGACCAACCAGACGGGAACCGCTCGCGTCAAGCGTGGCATGGCCGAGATGCTCAAGGGCGGCGTCATCATGGACGTCGTCACCCCCGAGCAGGCGCGCATCGCCGAGGGCGCCGGCGCCGTCGCGGTCATGGCGCTCGAGCGCGTACCCGCCGACATCCGCGCTCAGGGCGGCGTGTCGCGCATGAGCGACCCCGACATGATCGAGGGCATCATCTCGGCGGTCACCATTCCGGTGATGGCCAAGGCCCGCATCGGGCACTTCGTGGAGGCGCAGATCCTGCAGAGCCTCGGCGTGGACTACATCGACGAGTCCGAGGTGCTCACGCCCGCCGACTACGCCAACCACATCGACAAGTGGAAGTTCACCGTGCCGTTCGTGTGCGGTGCCACCAACCTGGGCGAGGCACTGCGCCGGCTCACCGAGGGCGCGGCGATGATCCGGTCCAAGGGTGAGGCCGGCACCGGCGACGTCTCCAACGCCACCACGCACATGCGCAAGATCGGCGGCGAGATCCGCCGGTTGGGGTCGCTGTCGGAGGACGAACTGTTCGTCGCCGCAAAGGAACTCCAGGCCCCCTATGAGCTCGTGGTCGAGGTGGCGCGGGCCGGCAAGCTGCCGGTGACGCTGTTCACCGCGGGTGGCATCGCCACCCCCGCCGATGCGGCGATGATGATGCAGCTCGGCGCCGAAGGCGTGTTCGTCGGCTCGGGCATCTTCAAGTCCGGCGACCCGGCCGCGCGGGCCGCGGCGATCGTCAAGGCCACCACGTTCTACGACGACCCCGACATGCTGGCCAAGGTGTCACGTGGGCTCGGGGAGGCCATGGTCGGCATCAACGTGGAGGACATCGCGCAGCCGCATCGCCTCGCCGAACGCGGCTGGTAGTGCCGATGAGCGCGCGTGCGGCGACCAGGCGTTCGTAGTGGCCATCGAGCAGATCCTCGATCTGGAGCAGATCGAGGTCAACATCTACCGCGGCGGTGTGTTCAGCCCCGAATCGGGGTTCCTGCAGCGCACCTTCGGCGGACACGTGGCCGGCCAGTCGTTGGTCTCGGCGGTGCGGACCGTCGATCCCAGATTCCAGGTGCACTCGCTGCACGGATACTTCCTGCGCGGCGGTGACGCCCGGGCGCCCTCGGTGTACACCGTCGAACGCATCCGCGACGGCGGGTCGTTCTGCACCCGGCGGGTGACCGCGATCCAGCACGGCGAGACGATCTTCTCGATGTCGGCGTCGTTTCAGACCGACCAGAGCGGCCTCGAGCACCAGGATGCGATGCCCGCGGCGCCGCCGCCCGACGACATCCCTGACTTCAAGTCGGCGAGCAAGGTGTTCGACGACGCCAGCTTCCGGCAGTTCGACGAATGGGACGTGCGCATCGTGCCGCGCGATCAGATGACGTTCCTGCCGGGTAAGGCCTCTCAGCAGCAGGTCTGGTTCCGCCACCGCGATCCGCTGCCCGACGACCCGGTGCTGCACATCTGCGCGCTGGCCTACCTGAGCGACCTGACCCTGCTGGGCTCGGCACAGGTCAATCACGTCGAGGAGCGCCCGCACCTCATGGTGGCGTCACTGGACCACGCGATGTGGTTCATGCGTCAGTTCCGCGC
>JAHFVB010000285.1:0-2685 GCA_023264755.1 Mycobacterium sp.
AGCCGCATCGCCCGGTGCCAGCCGTAGAGCCGGGCCAGCACGGTGTCGTCGCTGACGCCGGCCGCGCCGTGCACCTGGATCGCCCGGTCGAGCACGTTGCACGCCATCTGGGGGGCGACCGCCTTGATCATCGCGACCAGTTGCCGGGCTTCCTTGCTCTGGTTGCCGTGCTCGTCGATGGCCCACGCCGCCTTGTGGCAGAGCAGGCGAGCCTGGTCGATCTCGTTGCGGGACAGGGCGACCTGCTGCTGCACCACGCCCTGCTCGGCCAGCGGCTTGCCGAACGCGATGCGCTTGTTCACCCGGTCGACCATCAGCGCCATCGCACGCTCGGCTACCCCGATGGCACGCATGCAGTGGTGGATGCGGCCCGGCCCCAGCCGAGCCTGGGCGATGACGAACCCGCCGCCCTCCTCGCCAAGCAGATTCGCCACCGGCACCCGCACGTTGTCGAAGGTGAGCTCGCAGTGGCCGTGCTGGTCCTGCCAGCCGAACACCGGGAGCGAGCGCTCCACCGAGACCCCTGGGGTGTCGATCGGCACCAGGATCATCGACTGCTGCTGATGGCTGGCCGCATCGGGGTTGGTCCGCCCCATCACGATCAGGATCTTGCAGCGCGGATCGGCCGCGCCCGAGATCCACCACTTGCGACCGTTGATGACGTAGTCGTCGCCGTCGCGCAGCATCGTCGTCTCGATGTTGCGGGCATCGCTACTGGCCACCGCGGGTTCGGTCATCGCGAAGGCGCTGCGGATGTCGCCGTTCAACAACGGTTCCAGCCACTGCTTGCTCTGCGCCTCGTTGGCGAACAGGTGCAGGGTCTCCATGTTTCCGGTGTCGGGGGCCGCGCAGTTGGTGGCCTCCGGGGCGAGCTCCATGCTCCAGCCCGTGAGCTCGGCCAACGGGGCGTATTCGACGTTGGTCAGCCCGGACTCCGCGGGTAGGAACAGGTTCCACAACCCACGGTCCTTGGCCAGCTTCTTGAGCTCCTCGACCACCGGGGGCACGGTGTGGTCGTCGGGGCCCGCGGCGTGCCGATAAGCCTCGTAGGACGGCTCGGCCGGGAACACGTGCTCGATCATGAACTCGGAGAGCCGCTGATGGTAATCCCGACCCTTGGCTGACATTGCGAAGTCCATGCCCGTCACGATAGGACACCCGTCGAGTCCGCCATCCGGCACGTCAGCCGGGCAGCACCGTCACCTCACCGGAACTGCCGTCCACTTCGATCAACGTGCCCGTCGGCAGCCGGGTCGCCGCGCCTCGGGCGTTCACCACGCACGGCACTCCGAACTCCCGCGCGACGATCGCGGCGTGCGATATCGGGCCGCCCAACTCGGTCACGACCGCAGCGGCGTAGGCGAAGGCGGGGGTGTAGCCGATGTCGGTGACCTTCGCGACGAGCACCTCGCCCGGCTGAAGGTCGCCGATGGTCCCGGCGTGGACGACTCTGGCGCGGCCGCGCACGCGGCCTTCGCCGACGCCGAGCCCGTGCAGGATGTCCCCGCTGTTCAGCGCGGTGCCGGCAGTGGGCGTCGGCTGCCACCGGCCGCTGAACGCCTCGGGCGGCACCAGCAGTTCGAGTGCGCGCCGTTCGGCTCGGCGTCGGGCTACGACCGCAGCCAGGTCGGGTGGCGGCGCGTCGAGCTCGTCGACCAGCAGGTAGAAGACGTCATCCACGTCGGCCAGCTGCCCGGCCGTCACCAGGCGGCGACCGTACTCGCGGAGCAAGGTGCGCAGCACCCAGATCGCCCGCACCATCCGGTCGCGGCGTACCTCGCGTTCCCGCAGCTGACTGGCTGCGGCGGCCCCGACCGGACGCAGCCACAGCGGCACCCGGGACCGGGGCGGACCGTCGGCTCTTGGCTTGGCCGCATCCGCCTTGGCTGCCTTGGCCACCATTCGCATCAGCAGGGCGGGGTCGTCGGCGTAGGTGTGGCTGCACATCTCGACTTCGCCCGGACCACGGTGACCGATCACCGCCAACTCGCGGTGCAGCGCCGCGACGAAGCGCGGTGCGCGCACCGCCAACTCCGCCAGTTCGACGTCCGGCTGGGCGAGCAGTTCGGCGGCGGCCGGCTCGCTGCGGCTGAGCTCGACCAGGCGGTGCACGGCCTCCAGCGACTGCGCGCTGGCCAACTCCGGGCCCGTCGTCGGCATCACGTCGCGGCCCGATAGCAGGCGCAGGATCACCCCGTAGGCATGGCTCACCAGAATCGACGCCGACGCCAGCACCCACCCGTGCACGACGTGATCACGCGCCAAGAGCATCAACGTGCGCAACTGGCGTTCGTCGAGTCCGCCCGGATCGGTGGCCTGGGACTCCAGCCGCGCCACGTCGGCGACGAAGTCGCGGGTGTCGCGGAACGACCCGGCCGACAGCACCAGCAGGTTGTTCGCGAACGTGGCCACCCCGCGCAGCTGCCTGCCCACCCCTCGGGGCTCGACCGGAGGGCGCTGCGGGCCGAAGAGCTCCAGCCCCTCGGCGGTCCGCCCGAAGAACGCCGACAGGATCATGTCGGGCTTGACCAGCGGGACGGTCTGAGCCATGAAGTGCCCCGACGTCAGCCCGGCGTACAGGCGGTGCCCGAACACCCCGGTGGTGCGGACCGACATCTCGCGTTCGACCGCTCCACCTGGCCGCAGCCGCGCCGCGATCACCATGCCCGCCGCCCGCGTGCCGAG
>JAHFVB010000285.1:2695-6746 GCA_023264755.1 Mycobacterium sp.
GGCGAGAACGGGCCGGCCAGCGCCTCGGAGAGATTCGTCGCGACGAAGGCCGGGAAGCGCGGGTCGATGGGGGTGTCGAACTCGCCGTTGGCCTGTCCCTCACCCGCCGGTATCGGGACCACACCGTCGGGCGCGGGCGCGTCGAAGGCCGGCAGCTGGCGGACCCTCGGCAGCCGCCAGGGCAGTGCGAAGACCTTGTCGCCCAGGGCCATCCGCCCGCGGCAGGCGAGCGCGAAGTCAGTGACGCAGTCCGAAGCGCTCCACGACGGTTCCAGGCCCAATTCGGTCCGCAGCCGGGTCGTGTCGAACTGGGGCTGCGCGCGGGAGCCCCGCCCCGGCAGTGGCCACACCGGCCGTCCGATGGCGCGGGCGATGGCGCGCAGCGTGGTGTGGCCGGCGGCCGCGACGTCGACGAGGCCCGCGGAGACGCCGGGGTCGAGCAGGGCCCGCACGAACGCCCGCTCGACGTCCTCGGGATGGACGACCTGCATCGGTGTCTCGGGCGAACCCGCGTCGGCGCGCACGGTCAGCCCGACGAAGCGGGCCAAGGTGGCGTCGTCGACGTGGCGGCCCAACATCATCGGGGTGCGGAGGGCGATCGCACCGGTGTGCTCGACATCGGATGCGACGACGACGCGGGCGATCCCCACCTCGGCCGCCGTGTCCCTCAGTACCGCGCTGCCGGCGTCGTCGGGACCGCAGTGCGCGACGGCATCCGCCCCAACCAGTACGTGCTTCAGCGTCGCCCCGTCGGTCGACTCCGCGGCGATGAAGACGACTGAGCCCGGCCAACTCTCGGGACGATGCGGGCCGACCCCGACGACGTCGTGGCCAAGACTGACCAGACGCGCGGCGACGCCCCGGCCGACGGGACCGTCGACCCCTGCGATCACGATCCTCATCGGCACCTAGTCGGCATCCGAGTCGTCGTCGAAGGCCGCCAGCAGGTCCTGAAGGTCCATGTCGGCGATGTCCTGCGTACGGCCGTCCGACTCTCCGGCGAGCTCGACGCCGTCGTCGTTGGCGAGGTTCAGCAGCATGTCCAGCACCCCCGCCTGACGCAGCCGCTTGATGGGGATGGACGCCACGACGCGCTGCAGTTCGACGTCGACGGCGCTGGCCGTTGGCCCGGCCGCCGCAGGCTCGTCGCTGAGCTGGGTGCGGAAGTACTCCGCCAACGCGGTCGGATTCGGGTAGTCGAAGATCAGCGTCGGCGACAGCGTCAACCCCGTCGCGGCCTTGAGCCGATTGCGCAGTTCCACGGCGGTCAACGAATCGAAGCCGTGGTCGGAGAACGCCAGGTCCGCCCCGATCGCCTCCGGCGACGGCAGCCCGAGCACCGTCGCCATGTGCGAACGGACCAGCTCGAGCAGCACGCCGCGCTGCTCGTCGACGGGCAGCCCGGCCAGCCGCGCGGCCAAGGCCGAACGCGACTGCGCGGCGGCCAGCGAGTCGCCGACCTGACGCCGCGCCGGACCCGAGATGAGCTCGACGAACATGGGCGGAAGCGTGCCCGCCGACGACTTGACGCGCAGGGCGCCGCGGTCGATGCGGGCGGGCACCAGGAACGGCTCGTCGACCACCAACGCCTTGTCGAACAGCGTCAGCGCATCGTCCACCGACAGCGCGAGGATGCCGTCGCGGCCCAACCGGGCCAGATCGGCCGACTGCAGATGCCCGGTCAGCCCGCTGGCCTGCTCCCACAGGCCCCACGCCAGCGACATGCCCGGCAGCCCGTTGGCCCGCCGGTGCGCGGCCAGCGCGTCCAGATAGGCGTTGGCCGCCGAGTAGTTGGCCTGGCCCGAACCGCCGACCAGCCCGGCCATCGACGAGAACAGCACGAACGCCGAGAGCTGAAGCTCACGCGTCAACTCGTGAAGGTTGTCGGCCGCATCGACCTTGGCGCGCAGCACCGCGTCGACCCGCTCCGGGGTCAGCGACGTGACGACCGCGTCGTCGATGACGCCCGCCGTGTGGAACACCGCCGACAGCGCGCGACGGTGATCGATGCCGGCCAGGACCTTGGCCAGTGCGTCGCGGTCGGCCACGTCGGCGGCCAGCACCGAGACGTTGGCGCCGGCCTCGGTGAGCTCGGCAGCCAGCTCGGCCGCACCGGGAGCATCGGGGCCCCGGCGGGACACCAGCAGCAGGTCCCGCACGCCGTGGTGGGCCACGACGTGGCGGGCCACCGCGGCACCCGCCATGCCGGTGCCGCCGGTGATCAGCACCGTGCCCCTGGCCCACGCGTCGGGCATGGTCAACACGACCTTGCCGACGTGGCGGGCCTGACCGAGGTAGCGCAGCGCGGCGGGCGCCCTGCGGACGTCCCACGTCGTGGTCGGTAGCGGCCGCAGCACCCCTGTGCCGCTCAGCGCGGCCACCCCGGAAAGGATGGCGGCGACGCCCTCGGCCCCGGCCTCGAACAGGTCGAACGCGCGGTAGCGCACGCCGGGATGGGCCGCCGCGACGGTGTCGGCGTCGCGGATGTCGGTCTTGCCCATCTCGAGGAACGCCCCGCCCCTGGGCAACAGCCGCAGCGACGCGTCGACGAAGTCGCCCGCCAGCGAGTCCAGCACCACGTCGACGCCGCGGCCTCCGGTGACGGCCGCGAACTTCTGCTCGAAGTCCACCGTGCGCGAGTCGCCGATGTGGTCGTCGTCGAAGCCCATGGCGCGCAACGTGTTCCACTTACCCCGGCTAGCGGTGGCGAACACCTCGAGACCCCAATGCCGGGCCAGCTGCACGGCGGCCATGCCGACCCCGCCGGTGGCAGCGTGAATCAACACCGACTGACCGGGCTGCACGTCGGCCAGCCCGCGGAGGGCGAAGTACGCGGTGGCGAAGCCGACGGTGAATCCGGCAGCCTGGGCATCGCGCCAGTCCGGCGGCACCGGCAGCACGATGCGCGCATCGGTCGTCGCGACGGTGCCCGTGCCCTCCGGGAACAAGCCCATCACGCGGTCCCCGACGGCAACTCCGGTCACGCCGGAGCCGACCTCGGTGACCACGCCGGTGGCCTCGATGCCCATCACCGCCTCCCCGGGGTAGAGCCCGAGCGTGATCATCACGTCGCGGAAGTTCGCGCCGATGGCACGGATCGCCACGCGTACCCGACCAGGCTCCAGCGGCGCATCGGCGTCCGGAATCGGTTCCAGTACCAGGTCTTCGAACGTGCCCGACGTATTCGACGCGTTGATGCCCAGCCGCCACGGTGCGCCGTCGGCAGGTGCGTTCAGTACGGCGTCGGCGGCGCGGCTGGGCAGCACCCGGGCCACGTGCAGGACGCCGCCGCGGATCAACAGCTGCGGTTCGCCGGTGGCCACCAACCGGGCCGGGTCGAGCAGCGCTGTGCCCTCCACGGCCTCGGTGTCGGTGCCGGTGTCGTTTTCGATGCCGGTGTCGGTGTCCACCAATACGATTCGGCCGGGATGCTCGGTCTGAGCGGCCCGGATCAGCCCCCACGCCGCGGCGCCGCCAAGATCGGTGACGTCCTCCCCGGCGTGGGCCACGGCCCCGCGGGTGACGACCACCAGGGTGCCCGTCGGCTCGGTCAACCATTGCTGCACGCGCTCGAGTGCCCGGTACGTCGTCAGACGAACCCCGGCCACTCCGGATTCGGTGGGGCCGCCCCGCAGGTCGCACACCGCGAACTCGCCCTCCGGCAGCGGCGGCGCGGGTTCGGTCGGCGCAGGCAGTGCGGTCCAGACCACTTCGAACAACTCGCCCGAGGTGGTCCCTCCGACCGCGGCGGCCAGCTGCTCCGCCGACACCGGACGCGCCACCATCGCCGCCACCGACAACACCGGCAGCCCCAGGCCGTCGGCCAGGTCGATCGACATCGAACTGGGCCCGGTCGGGGCGATCCTGGCCCGCACGGCCGAGGCGCCGGAGGCGTGCAGCGACACCTTCTGCCAGGAGAACGGCAGCGCGAGCTCGTCGGACTCCATGCCGAGCAGCACGGCGAGCAGCGCGCCGTCGAGCAGCACCGGGTGTACGCCGAAACCGTTGGCCTGCAGGTCGTCTGACATCTTGACCTCGGCGAAGAGCTCCT
>JAHFVB010000286.1 GCA_023264755.1 Mycobacterium sp.
ACACGCCGACCACTACCCACACAGTGGCGGGGTCGACCGCCGCCCCGCGATCGCATCACACAGTGGCGGGGTCGACCGCCACCACCCGCGAGTGTGGGGGTTCTGGTCGAGAAATCCCCCACACGCCGACCACTACCCACACAGTGCGCTCGCACCAGCCCCACAGTGCGCTCGAACTACCCACACAGTGCGCTCACACTCACGAAACTTGCGCTGACCAGGCAGTTAGCTCGTCTACATTTAGTGGTTCCCGTCACAAATGAGTTATATTGTGTTTCGAGTCACTCCGTAGAGAGAAGGTTCGGCAATGCTCGCATCACACGACGGCTCCATCGAGCACTCCCGCGCCAAACTCCCCCGCGCCGCGAGCGGATCGATCCACGGCACGCGCCTGCTGATGGCCATCCTGCTGGTGCTCATCGCCGTCGGGGTCATCACCGGAGTGACCATCGCCATGAGCAGTGGGCAGCCCACCGTCGCATTCGTGATCGGGCTGCTCGGCGTCGCCTTCTTCAGCCGGGCGTTCTGCTAACTCCGGCTCACCCCCACGGGTGAGCCGTCGATTCACCCCATCGCACCGCGTAGCCCACCCCATCGCACCGCGTAGCCCACCCCATCGCACCGCGTAGCCCAACCCATTGCACCGCGTAGCCCAACGGGCTTGACAGGGCACAATGGGCTTCATGCGCGTGGCATTGGCTCTTGGCAGCGGCGGGGCCAGAGGCTACGCCCACATCGGGGTCATCAACGAACTGCGCGAACGCGGACACGAAATCGTCGGCATCGCCGGCTCGTCCATGGGAGCCCTGGTGGGTGGCCTGGAGGCGGCGGGCAAGCTCGACGAATACGCCGAGTGGGCAAGCGCTTTGACGCAACGTGCGGTACTTCGGCTGTTGGACCCGTCCCTCACGGCAGCCGGGGTGCTACGGGCCGAGAAGATCCTCGACGCGATCCGCGAGATCCTCGGTGAGGTGTTGATCGAGGAGCTACCCATCCCGTACACGTCGGTGAGCACCGACCTGATCTCCGGCAAGTCGGTGTGGCTTCAGCGCGGCCCGGTCGATGCTGCGATCCGCGCATCGATTGCGATTCCCGGTGTGATCAGCCCGCACGAGCACGATGGCCGGTTGTTGGCCGACGGCGGGATCCTCGACCCGTTGCCCATGGCGCCGATCGCCGCGGTCAACGCCGACATCACGATCGCCGTGAGCCTCAACGGTGACGCCCCGGTCCGCCACGGCCAGCCCGAACCCCGGCTCAGCGGTGAATTGCTCAGCCGGATGTGGCGCAACACGACGGCGCTGCTGGACACGACCGCAGCTCGTACGTTGCTCGACACCCCCACCGCGCGTTCGGTTCTCAGCAGATTCAACGGGTCCGCCGGCGACAGCACGGATACCGAGGGCGTCGACGCCATCCGGAGTTCCGACCCGATGCCGGTACCCAAACTCGGTGGGTTCGAGGTGATGAACCGCACCATCGACATCGCGCAGGGTGCGTTGATGCGCCACATCCTCGCCGCCTACCCACCCGATCTGTTGATCGAGGTGCCGCGAACCGCGTGCCGGAGCCTGGAGTTCTATCGCGCTACCGAGGTCATCGAGATCGGCCAGGAGCTTGCCGCTGCCGCCCTGGATGCGTTCGTCGACGGCCCATCCGGGTCGGCCGCCCCCCGGTCGGCCGCCGCCGAGTCAGACGCCCCTGGGTCAGACGCCTAGGAACCGCGCCACTCGGGCGGCTTCACGCCTGCCCTGAGCCAGTCCCGCGCGGGCTGACGGCATCCGGCAGGCCGGGTCCAACGGGTTGGGCCCGAACGCCGCCAGCGCGGCATCGTCGGCGAAGATCGCCAACGTCGCACCCGGGAACGCCGCAACTTCGGCCACCGCCCCTTCACCAAAGGGCGACGGGGTGAACTCGCCGGACGGCACCAGTACGACGACCTCGGCGCAGTCACCGGCCACCTCCATGTTGACGATGCTGCCCACGCCGCCGTCCATGTACCGGTGTGCACCCATCGTCACCGGCGGCCACGCCCCGGGTACTGCGCAGCTGGCGGCCACCACATCCACCAGCTCGACCCCCGAGTCGCGATCGAAGACCACCAAGTCGCCCGTCGCGGTGTCGATCGCCGTGACCCGCAGTCCCCGGGCCGGCCACTCGTGCACAGGCAAGCGGTGCGCGATCACCTCGCGGCGGACGTCCTCCGGGACGGTGTCGGCGGCCAGTGCGATCGCGCCGACGCGCTGCAGTTTCTGGGCTTTGGTGGCGCCGGGGACCGCCATCGCGGTGAGGAACAGTTCCACGATGTCGGCGACGTCCACACCGGGGTCGAGCTCGCGGGAGGTTTCGGCGACCTGACGGGCGAACAGTTCGTCGAGCGGGGTACCGCCGCCGAGTTGCGCAGCTACCGTCGCCCCCGCCGAGGTGCCGACCAGGACGTCGACGGCCAGCAGGGCGCGCGCTGCCTCTGGGGCCTCGGCGGCGATGCCGCACACGATGCCCGTCTCCCAGGCAATTCCTGCCAATCCCCCACCGGCGAGCACCAATCCGTTCACGGGAACCGAGTGTGCCACGCGCCCGCTGGCTAGGCTCAAACGCGTGAACGGTCGTACCCGATTGACTCGGTTGGTCCCGTTGCTGGCCGCGATGTCGCTTCTCGTGGGCGCGCCCGTGGCGGCCGCGAACCCGCCGGCGCCACCTGAGCCGATCCTCCCCCCGCCTGTGCAGCCAGCCAACGTCGGCGACCTCAAGACCGCGGCCGTCGACTACTACGACAGCGGCGCCTACCTCACCGACCTGCAACTCGCCACGGCCCCGGCGATCACGTGGATCGACGACGAAGCGCCGGTGGTGGACCGGCCCGCGGTGGTGTTCGACATCGACGAAACCTCGCTGTCGAACTGGCCGGCGATCGAGGCCAACGACTTCGGCCGAATCATCGACGGACCGTGCGTGGCGCCACCCAAGGGCCCGTGTGGTTGGCGAGCCTGGGACCTGAGGGCCCAGTCGACGGTGATCGCGCCGACGATGGACGTCTTCACCACCGCCAGGGACCACGGCGCGGCGATCTTCTTCATCACCGGGCGCGACGAATCCCAGCGGGCCGCCACCGAGCGCAACCTGGCCGCCGTCGGATACCACGGATACTCCGGGCTGATCATGGAACCCGTTGGAGCTCAATACGCCTCGGCCGCGGACTTCAAGGCGCCCCAGCGTGCGCACCTCGAGGCGCAGGGCTACACCATCATCGCCAACCTGGGCGACCAGCCTTCGGACCTCGACGGAGGGTTCGCCGAGCGGACGTACTTGCTGCCCAACCCGTTCTATCGGATTCCCTGAACGTGCCCCAAGCGGCAGCCCGCGAACGGCAGCGGCACGAGCGCGGCCGAGTGCGGTTGCCGACCGAGCGACGGCGCCCGCGATTGCCCGACGACCAACGGCCGGGCCATGATGACCAGCAGAGCTCCGCCACCCAACGAAGGGATCCGACATGGCCGACACGATGAGGGCGCAGCGGTTCTACGCTGACACCAAAACCATTGCCGTGGAGGACGTTCCGATTCCCGAGCCCGGTCCGGGTGAAGTATTGGTCAAGGTCGCCTTCTGTGGCATCTGCCACTCCGACCTCAGCCTGATCAACGGCACCTTCCCGGCACAGCTGCCCGTCGTCACCCAGGGCCACGAGGCCTCGGGCACCATCGCCAAGCTGGGGCCCGGGGTCACCGGGTGGGCGGAGGGCGACCGGGTGGTGGTGGCCGCGGGCAAACCGTGTCTGGACTGCGTGAACTGTCGGCGCGGCGACGTGTCCAACTGTCTGCACATCCGGCTGATGGCGTTCGCGTACGACGGCGCCTGGGCGGAGTACACCGTGGCGCAGGCCTTCGGGCTAACCCGGATTCCGGACAACGTGCCGATGGAGCAGGCGGCGATACTGGCCGATGCGGTGTCCACCCCGTTCGGCGCCGTGGTGCGCACCGCCCAGGTCGGCATCGGCGAATCGGTCGGGGTGTGGGGTGTCGGCGGGCTCGGCACTCACATGGTGCAACTGGCGAGACTGGTGGGCGCCGCCCCGATCATCGCGGTCGACATCAAGCCGGTCATTCTCGACCGGGCGCTCGCCGTCGGCGCCGACTACGCCTTCGACGCCCGCGACCCCGAGTTGGCCGCCAAGATCGCCGAGGCCACCGGGGGCCGCAACCTCGACGTCGCGTTCGACGCCGTCGGGCTTTCCTCGACGTTCGAGCAGGCGCTGAACAGCCTCACCGTGGGCGGCCGGCTGGTCGGGGTCGGCATGAGCGCCGATACGCCCACCATCGGGCCGACGTCGATCTTCAACCTCTTCAAGCGGCAGGTGCTGGGCCACCTCGGCTACCAGAATGCGGACATCGGCACGCTGGCCAACCTGGTTTCGCGCGGCCGGCTGGACCTGTCGCGCTCGATCAGCGCCGTGGTACCCCTCGAGGAGATCGCCAGCGGTATCGAGCAACTCGAGAAGGCCGACGGCGATCCCATCCGAATCCTGGTGCAGCCATGACGATTCCAACGGAGCCGTCCCCGCTGCGTCGCCGCGTCGCCTTGCTCACCGGAGCCTCCGGCGGCATCGGTCAGGCCATCGGCCGACGGCTCGCCGAGGACGGCGTCGACGTCTGTCTGTCCTACGGACGCCATGGCGACGACGCGGAGGCGGTGGCCGAGTACGCCCGCGGGCTCGGCAGGCGGGCGGTCGCCGTCGCCGCCGACATGGCCGACCCCGACGCGCCCGCCGAACTGGTCGACACCGCCATCCGCGAGCTCGGCCAGGTCGACCTGTTGATCGCCAATGCGGGCTACGCCGAGGTGAGCGGTTGGCAGAAGATCGACCTCACGTCGTGGAACCGGACCCTGGCCGTCAACCTCACCGCCCCGTTCCTGCTGGCCCAGCGGGTGTTACCCGGCATGGTCGAGCGACGGTTCGGTCGCCTTCTGTTCGTCTCGTCGGTCGCGGCGTTCAGCGGCGGCGTGGTCGGTGCGCACTACGCCGCCAGCAAGGCCGGGCTGCACGGGCTGATGTACCACCTGGCCCCGAGAGTCGCTGCCGACGGAGTGACCGTCAACTGTCTGGCCCCCGCGCTCGTCGGCGAGACCAAGATGTTTCCCGCCGACCTGGAGACCGGGACGCCTCCGGTGCCCATCCCCGTCGGCCGCATAGGTCGGCCGGATGAAATGGCCGACATGGCAATGACGATGCTGCGCAACGGTTATCTGACCAACAAGGTGATCACGGTCGACGGTGGACTGATCGCGCGCTAGCGCAGGTGCGGTGCGGCCTTGCCGCTGATGAGTGGCAGGTCCAGGTAGGTGGCGATGCCGGGTTCGGCCGCGCACACGGCGGGGATCGAGTTCACGCAGTGCGCGGCGGTGGCGACGATGCCGTTGTTGCACTCCAACCCTTCGGCCACGGTTTCGGGTTGGAACCCCTTGATGGTGACCGTGAAGTCGGGGTGGCCCTTGACCTCCATTTCGTAGCGTTTGCCGGCGGGTCCGAAGGTCCAGGCGGGGTCGAGGTGCTCCTGGCCCATCAACCAGTTGACCGTGACCCGGACGACGACCTCGTCGCCGACGAGCGCTTCCCAGTGAAACTTGCGGCCCGCGACTTGACCGGGCTGGATGGGGCCCATCGGGGTGTCGATCGGCGCGGTCGCCACCGCGATCTCCTGCCTGGCGCGAATCTTCGGGTCGACGTTGAAGCCCATCTTGTCGACGCACATCCGCACCGATTGGATGAAGCCTCCGTCGAGCAGCTTCTGCATGGGGCCGCTGAGCGCCTTCTCGGGGGTGTCGCCGAAGCCCATCACGTAACGCAGCACGTCGGGGGCATCGTAGGTGCGCAGGTCGGAGAACTCCTCGGCCCGGACGAAGGTGACGCCGGTGGACATGATCGACATCATCAGCGGGAACTTGTCGCTGATGCCGCCGGGTGCGATGCCGGTGCCGTGCAGCGTGGCGTTGCCCTCCAGCGCGGCAGCCACCAGCGGCGCGGCCTCCTTCTCGCCGGGGTAGAACCATCCGACGGGCGTCACGACGTTCAGCCCGGCCCGCAACAACGTCGCCACCTCTTCGGAGTTGGGTAGCAGCGGTGAGTAGACGACGGCGTCGGCGTCAAGGGCCAGGACCTCGTCGACGCTATTGGTCGCCGTGACCCCCAGCGGTCCGGTGCCGATGAGCTCGCCAACGTCCTTGCCGTGCTTGGCCTCCGAATGGACCCAGCAGCCGACGAGCTCCAGCTCGGGGTGCTCGAGCACCCCCTTGATGGCGGCCACGCCGACTCCGCCGGTGGCCCACTGCACGACTCGCAAGGTCATCTCGTCATTCCCCTCAGCGACAAAACTGGAACACGTTCTACCCACATCTACACCACCCGAGCGCTCGAAACAGTCGAAACCCCGGCCCAGCGCGGCACAATGTCCGGTAATGATCAAGCGTCTCGACTTCGGGGTACTCGGGCCCCTACAGATGACCGCCGACGGCGCGCCGTTGCCGTTGGGCACGCCCAAGCAGCGGGCGGTGCTGGCGATGCTGGTGATGGGCCGCAACCGTCCCGTCAGCAGCGATGCACTGGTCAATGCCGCCTGGGAGCAGTACCCGCCGCCCGAACCCAAGGCCAGCCTGCATTCCTACCTGTCGAACTTGCGCAAGCTGGTGGCCGGCGCCGGCCACGACCCCAAGGCGGTCCTGGCC
>JAHFVB010000622.1:0-1926 GCA_023264755.1 Mycobacterium sp.
CGCTTGGCTGCAAGCGATTGGTGTTCTCGTCGGACTTCCTGCCCGCGTTGACCCAACCCCACGTCGAGGTGGTGTCCAGTCCCGCCCGCGCGCTGCGTGCGCGCTCCTTGGTGACCGAGGACGGCCGCGAGCTCGACGTGGACGTGGTGATCTGCGCGACCGGGTACGCGGCCGCGGACTACCTCGGGCAAGTCGACGTGATCGGGGAGCGCGGGGTGTCGCTGAAGGAGTGCTGGCGGGACGGGGCGTACGCCTACCTGGGCATGACGGTGCCGGGCTTCCCGAACTTCTTCATGCTGTACGGGCCGAACACCAACGTCGGATCCAACAGTGTCATCTTCATGCTGGAGGCTCAGGCGCACTACGTGGTCAGGGCCCTGAAGTACCTGCGCCGCCACCGGAAGTCCTACCTGGCGGTGCGGGCCCAGACGATGGCTGACTTCATCGACAGGATCGACCGGTGGATGGAAGGCACGGTCTGGACCACCCGGTGCAACAGTTACTTTCGGGCCGCCAATGGGCGGGTGGTGACGCAGTGGCCCCGAAGCGCCCGGGTCTTCTGGAAGCTGACGCGGCGGTTCCGGGCGGCCGAGTACGTGTTCGAACCAGCATCGGAGCAGCCGGAGCTCCGCGTCGAAGGGCATCGGGTGGTGAGCGCGTGACCACGCAGCCCGGCGCTGCCGCGGACCCGATCCGCCGGCTGGACCCGGCGCTGCGTGAGCTGGCACCGGCGCGGACGAATCTGGCCCCGGAACGGCTTGCGGCCGTGCGGGCTTCACTGAATGCGCGCCGGCGCGACAGCGCCGAGACGCTGGAGGCCTCGGGGGTCGACATCGCCGACGGCAGCGCACCGGCTGAGGACGGACGCTCGATTCCGGTCCGGATCTACCGCGGTGGGGCCCGCCGCGCCCCAGCGGTGATCTTCTGCCACTCGGGTGCCTTCGTACTCGGCAACCTGGACACCGACCACCGTCAGTGCGTGGAGTTGGCGCGGCGCGCTGGATGCACGGTGGTATCCGTCGACTATCGGCTGGCCCCCGAGCATCCCCATCCCGCGGCCTTCGACGATGCCCTTGCGGTGCTGAAGTGGGTAGCCGCCGAGGCGGATTCGCTCGACGTCGACGGCTCCAGGCTGGCCGTCGCCGGCACCAGTGCGGGTGGGGCGCTGGCCGCGTTGCTGGCCCAGTCCGCCGCGACCGCCGCCGCGCCGTCGGTGGTGTTTCAACTGCTGCATCAACCGGTGCTCGACGACGCCGAGACGCCGTCCAAGCAGGAGTTCGCCACCACGCCGGGGTTCGATGGACCTGCGACGCGGCAGATGTGGAACCACCTGGGCGGCTCGGGCCCCCTCGGGATGGCGGCCGTACCTGCCCACTGCCGCAAGCTGACCGGCCTGCCGAACGCCATGATCACGTGTTCGGAACTGGACCCGCTTCGCGATGAGGCGGTCGACTATGCGCTTCGGCTGCTGCGGGCGGGCGTGCCGACCGAACTACACGTGTTTGCCGGCACGTGCCACGGCTTCGACTCGCTCAGCCCCGACTGGGAGGTCACTCAGCAGCTCTTTGCACTGCAGGGCGCGGCGCTGCGGCGGGCCTGGCGTCCGGCCGCGGACTAGGTCATGGCGTCGGGGCGAGCGCCAGTTCGCGTGCCACCGCGGCGTGGTACTTGTCGATGTTGGCCGGATTGACCATGCGGAAGAAGCCATCGGGCATCGGCGCTTCTCGGTAGGCCTCGACGATCATGGTCCTGGCGAACAGCGTGATGCCCTCACCCGGCTGCGTGAAGTGATACTTCACCGTGATCCGGCCCGCCATGCCCCCGGTGCCGGCGCGATCGTGTCCCAGCGCGCCAACGGAATTGAACACCCACATCTTCGGGCGCATGGCGATGGCGAGGTGCCAGGTGAAGATCCGGTCGCCGTCC
>JAHFVB010000622.1:1936-2327 GCA_023264755.1 Mycobacterium sp.
AGGGTTGGTGACGAAGTCGTAGACGACTTCGGGCGACTGCGTGAACGCGGTCTCCGACGTCGTGGTCACGATGCCCAACGTGGTGCCCTCCTATCGATGGTGCCCAGGCGGATGCTACCCGATTGAAATTACAAAACACTGAGAATGTGTAAAGTCGATTCCGCCCTACCCATGGCCTGGATCGGAGCCCGAACGTGAGCGATGGTGCAGCGTCGCCAGCGCGTCGGGGGCTGGCGACGCGGGTGGCTTCCGCGGCCCGGCTCGGTGTCCAATTGAGCCACGGCGTCCAGCGGCTCGCGACTGACTCGGTGATGGGACGCCACCGCGCGTTCCCGCGCCAGGTCGAGGACCTGACGGCCCCGGCGTTGGCTCGGATCATGGGCCGCGCCGG
>JAHFVB010000287.1 GCA_023264755.1 Mycobacterium sp.
CGGGGTGCTCAACATGATCATGATGAGCTTCATCGCCATCCCGGTGGTCACCGTGACCTGGCTGCTGGCCGGCGGCTCGCTGGCGTTCTCCGGTGAGAGCGGCGGCGGGCTGATCGGTGACCTCGCGCACGTCGGCATGGCGGGCATCGGCCCCACCACCGCCCACGGCGGGGTTCCGGAACTGCTCTACGCCACCTTCCAACTCAGCTTCGCCATCATCACCGCCGCACTGGTCAGCGGTGCGATCGCCGACCGCGCGAAGTTCTCGGCATGGGTGGTGTTCGTCCCGGTGTGGGCCATCACCGTCTACTCCGTGGTGGCGCACTGGGTGTGGGCCCCGACGGGGTGGCTGGCCAAGCTCGGAGTGCTCGACTACGCCGGTGGCCTGGTGGTCGAAATCGTCTCCGGTGCTTCGGCCTTGGCTCTGGCGCTGGTATTGGGTCCCCGGATCGGGTTCAACAAGGAGGCGATGCGGCCCCACAACCTGCCGTTCGTGCTGCTCGGCGTCGGGCTGCTGTGGTTCGGCTGGTTCGGCTTCAACGCCGGCTCGGCCCTGGCCGCCAACGGCACCGCCGCGGCGATCTTCCTCAATACCCTGGTCGCCGGCTGCCTGGGCATGCTCGGCTGGCTCACCGTCGAGCGGATCCGCGACGGCCGGCCCACGACGTTCGGCGCCGCCTCGGGCGTCGTCGCCGGACTGGTCGCGATCACGCCCTCGTGCGGAACCGTCAACGTGCTCGGCGCGGTGATCGTCGGACTCCTGGCCGGCATCGTCTGCTCATTCGCCATCGGCCTGAAGTTCCGGTTCGGCTACGACGACTCCCTGGACGTCGTCGGAGTGCACTTCGTCGGCGGCATCGTCGGAGTGCTGCTGATCGGCCTGCTGGCGACCGAAGTCATGACCTCGGGCCCGCAGGGCCTCTTCTACGGCGGCGGCCTGGCGCAGCTGGGCAAGCAGACCCTCGCGGCCGTCGTCGTCGCGCTCTACGCCTTCGGCATGTCGTACCTGCTGGCCAAGCTCATCGACCGGCTGATGGGGTTCCGGGTCAGCGCCGAGGACGAGGCCACCGGAGTCGACTTCACCCAGCACGCCGAGACCGCCTACGCCGAGGGCGTGCACGGTCAGGTGGCGCCCCGCCGCCACGGGCCATTCGGCGAGTTCGGCCCGCGTCCGCACGGCTCCGGAGAAAACTGAACTCGTCGCCGCGCACGTACGCGGGTAGGGTCGGCTAGGCGGCAGCACGACGAGCCAGCTAATGCCGCCAGGTGTAACAACTGCGCTGATGGGTACGAAGAATCATCTAGTCGCCGGCTCGCGACAGGTGAATTCACCAGCCCGACCGGAACAGCGCAGCAAGAATTTTGGAGGGGTCGGTGGACATCGTACTGGGCGTGTCTTTGGCACCCAAGACGGTCCGGATGGTGCTGGTCGAGGGCGTTAACGGCGACGGTGAGATCGTCGATCACGACACCTTCGAGGTAGCGCAAACGGACGGCTCAGCAACCTCGGGCGCGGTCGATCAGGTGGTCGCGGCGATCGTCGGCACCCAAGAAAGCGCCGCCGAGGGCGGCCATCAACTCACCTCGATCGGCGTGACGTGGAGTGACCGCGCCGAGGCCGCCGAACTGCGCGACGCCTTGGCGGCCCGTGACATCCGCGACGTGGTGCTGGTCTCCGAACTGCACGCGGCGGGCGCGCTGGCCCAGGCTGCCGGCCGGGCCGTCGGATACGACCGCACCGCGCTGCTCTTCGTCGACAAGGACAGCGCGACGCTGTCCGTCGTCCGCGGCGACGACGGGTCGATCGTCAAGGTGCTCAGCCGCGATCTGCACAGCGCCGACGCGATGGCTGTCCTCGCCGACATGGTCTCGGCCGTCGAGGCTCAGGACGCTGCCCCAGAGGGCATGTTCGTGGTCGGCTCCGGCGTCGAGATCGCCTCGGTCAAGGAACACCTGGAAGGGCTCGTCGGCATCCCCGTCCGCGCCCCCGAGGAATCTGGTCTGGCCCTCGCCCGCGGCGCCGCACTGGCCGCCGCCAACGCACCCATCTACGACGCGACCACCGCGGGACTGGCCTACTCACTCGACCCCGAGGGCGCCACCGCGGGCAATGAGTACGGCCTGCTCGCCGGCGCCTCGACCATGCGGCGCGCCGTGGACGTCAACGCAGCGGCCAATGCGCTCGACTTCGACCCCGACCTAGACCCCGAGCTCGACTTCGCCCCCGCCGAGGAGGGCCGCAAGCCGTTCCTGCTCGTCGGTTCGGCCCTGACGTCGATCTTCGTGGTTGGGGTTGTCGCCCTGGTCATCTCATTGGCCGTGGCCATTCGTCCGACCGCCGATCAGCGGCCCGACCCCGGCCAGTCCGTCATCACCAACGCCGCGCCTCCGGCGGCCGCTCCCATTCCACAAGCCCCACCCCAGCAGCCGGCGCCGCAGGCCGAAGTGCCCGCGCCCGCCCCGCCGGCTCCGGAGACCATCAAGGCGCCGGTCCCCGTCGTCGCCGAGCGGCAAGCTCCCCGCAAGGTCTACGTCGAGGATCCCCCGCAGGCCGCGCCCGCCGCCGTGGCGCCAGCGCCCGAGGCTCCGCCAGCCCCCGTGCCCCCTCCGGCCGACGTCCCGCCCGTGGTTCCGGCCGCGGTGCCGCCGGTGCTCCCCCCACCGCTGTTCACCCCGCCCTGGCAGCGGCAATACTCGCAATACCCGCCCCAGCAGCAGTACCCCCAGCAGCCTCCGTGGCAGCAGGCCCCGGGTGGCTATCCAGGCGGCAACGCCGGCTACCCCAGCAGTGGCGGTTACCCGAACGGTGGCTACCCCAGCAGTGGCGGTTATCCCAGCAATGGTGGCTACCCCAGCGGGAGCGACTACCCGAGCAGTAGCGGCAACAGTGGATACCCCAACGGCGGCTATCCCGGCGGCAGTGGTGGCGGGTACGGAACTGGCCGCGGCCCGCGCGCGTGCATCCTGATCTTCTGCACCGGGCGCTGAACCGAACACCACTGGACATCTAGCGTTGGTCTGGCGCTCAGTGTCACGTTGCAACTAGCTCATCGCGGGGGCCTATTCAGGCAGTATGCGATGCACCGTATTTGGGACCGGGTATCTCGGCGCAACCCACGCCGCGGGAATGGCTGAGCTAGGACACGAAGTAATCGGCGTCGACATCGACCCCGGAAAGATCGCCAAGCTCGCCTCCGGCGACATCCCGTTCTACGAACCGGGGCTGCGAAAGATCCTGCACGCCAACATCGATGCTGGCCGGCTGCACTTCACCACTGACTACGAGGCGGCCGCGGAATTCGCCGACGTGCACTTCCTCGGGGTCGGAACCCCGCAGAAGAAGGGCGAGTACGGCGCCGACCTGCGCCACGTCCACGCGGTGATCGACACCCTGGTGCCCCGGTTGCGGCGCTCTGCCGTCATCATCGGCAAGTCGACCGTGCCCGTCGGCACCGCCGCCGACCTGGCCGAGCGTGCGCGAGCGTTGGCACCGGCGGGCATCGACGTCGAGATCGCCTGGAATCCGGAGTTCCTACGCGAGGGCTTCGCCGTCCACGACACGCTGCATCCCGACCGCATCGTGCTTGGCGTACAACGAGACTCGCGGCGGGCCGAGCCGGCCGTGCGCGAGCTCTACGCCCCGCTGCTCACCGAGGACGTGCCGTTCCTGGTCACCGACCTGCAGACCGCCGAATTGGTGAAGGTCTCGGCGAACGCCTTCCTGGCCACCAAGATCTCGTTCATCAACGCGATCTCGGAGGTCTGCGAGGCCGTCGACGCCGACGTCACCCTGCTGGCCGATGCGTTGGGCTACGACCCGAGGATTGGGCGGCGATTTCTCAACGCCGGACTGGGTTTCGGTGGGGGCTGTCTACCGAAGGACATCCGCGCATTCATGGCGCGGGCAGGCGAACTCGGAGCCAACCACGCGCTGACCTTCCTGCGCGAGGTGGACAGCATCAACATGCGCAGGCGTACCCGCATGGTCGAGCTGGCCACCAAGGCCTGCGGCGGCTCGCTGCTCGGCGCCAACGTGGCGGTGCTGGGGGCGGCCTTCAAGCCGGAATCCGACGACGTGCGCGACTCGCCCGCGCTCAACGTGGCTGGCCTGCTGCAACTCAACGGGGCCACCGTCAACGTGTACGACCCCAAGGCGATGGACAACTCGCGGCGCGTCTTCCCGACCCTGACCTATGCCACGTCGGTCGAGGAGGCGTGTGAACGCGCCGACGCGGTGCTGGTGCTCACCGAATGGCAGGAGTTCGTCGACCTCGATCCCGACCAACTGGCCGCCACCGTGCGGGCCAAGGTCGTCGTCGACGGCCGCAACTGCCTCGACGTCGACACGTGGCAACGTGCAGGCTGGCGGATGTACGCGCTGGGTCGCCGGATTCCGGAGCCGTTGGCGTCTTAGGGGTGAAACGGCCGCCGTCGGTGCTTATGGTGGAGGCATGACGCTCCGCCAGCGCACGCATTGGTTTGCTCTGCACGGTGTCATCCGGGGGTTGGCGACGTACGGCGCCAAACATGGCGAACTGCAGGGCCGGCTGATGGCCGACCCCACGGTGCGCGCCGACCCGGGTGGCTTCGCCGACGAAATCCGGGCCCGCGGTCGGCTGACCCGCGGCCGGGCCGCCTGGTTGACCGCCGACCACGCGTTGGCCAACCAGTTGTTGCGGTCCGACGACTTCGCCGTGACGGCACTCGGCAAGACGTTGCCGTCGCCGCTGGCCTGGCTGGAGGAGAAGACGAGGGTGGCGGGCCGGTTGCATCCGCTGTTGCCGCCGTCGCTGCTGTCCGTCGAACCCCCCGAGCACACCCGCTACCGCAAGACGGTGTCGTCGGTCTTCACCACCAGAGCCGTTGCCGCCCTTCGGAAACGAGTGGAAGAGGCCGCGATCGCGTTGATCGACGGGTTGAGCGACGTCCCGGCGGACGCCGCCGTCGACGTGGTCGAGCAGTACTGCTCGCAGCTTCCGATCACGGTCATCGGCGACATTCTGGGCGTGCCGGACGCCGACCGGCCGCGCATTCTCGAATTCGGCGAGCTCGCCGCACCCAGCCTCGACATCGGCTTGCCGTGGGAACAGTACCTGCGCGTCGAAGAAGGACTGGACGGCTTCAACACCTGGCTGGCGCAGCACATCGCTCGGCTACGCCAAAACCCCGGCGACGACCTGATGAGCCAACTCATCGCGGCCAGCGAAGACGGCGCCCGACTCGACGACGAGGAACTGCGAGCCGTCGCGGGCCTGGTCCTGGCCGCGGGCTTCGAGACCACGGTCAACCTGCTCGGCAGCGGAATCCGCATCCTGCTCGAACACCCCGACCAGCTCGCACTGCTGCTGGAGCAGCCCGAACTGTGGCCGGGAGCCGTCGAGGAGATCCTGCGGCTGGAGTCGCCGGTGCAGCTCAGCGCCCGCCTCCCGGTGGTCGACACAGAGGTCGACGGCCACACCCTCAAGGCCGGCAATCTCGTCATCCTGTACCTCGCCGGCGCCAATCGGGACCCAGAGGTCTTCCCCGACCCACATCGCTTCGACGTCACCCGCGAGAACGCCGGCAAGCACCTGTCGTTCTCCGGAGGCAGGCACTTCTGCCTCGGTGCGGCGTTGGCCCGTGCCGAGGGTGAGGTGGGGCTGCGGACGTTCTTCGAGCGCTACCCGACGGCCCGGTTGGCGGGAGCAGGCAGCCGCCGCGACACCCGCGTATTGCGGGGTTGGTCATCACTTCCGATCACGCTCGGAGAGGCGCGCACAGCGGTACGTTCCTAGGGTGGACTTCCGAACAGCGCTGATCGAGGAGACCAAGTCCTTCGGGGACGTCATCCGCGGTGCCGATCCGTCGACACCGGTACCCACTTGCCCGGGCTGGACGCTCAACCAGCTGTTCAAACACGTCGGCCGAGGCAACAGGTGGTGCGCGCAGATCATCGCGCACCGCATGCTCCACCCGCTCGATCCCCGCGACGTACCCGACGGCAAGCCGCCGGACGACCTCGACGGAGCGCTCGCCTGGCTCAGCGGTGGAGTGCAGGCGATCTTCGATGCCGTCGACCACGTCGGCCCGGAAACGCGTGTGTGGACCTTCGTCTCACCGAAGCCGGCCGGTTGGTGGATCCGCCGCAGACTGCACGAGACCGTCGTCCACCGGGCCGACGCGGTACTGGCCACCGGTGGTGAATTCACCGTCGCCCCGGAACTAGCGGCCGACGGCATCAGCGAGTGGATCACCCTCAACACCGCGCAGGCCGACCCGCATGCCCCGCCGCTGGCGCGCGGCACGTCACTGCACCTGCACGCCACCGAGGACTGGCTGGGTCCGACGGGGGAGTGGACGATCACCAATGACGAAGACGGGCTGAACTGGTCCCACGATCACACCAAGGGTGAGGTCGCGGTGCGCGGAAGCGCCACGAATCTGCTGCTGGCCGTCACCCGCCGCAAGACGTCGACCGAGGCTGGGTTGGAGGTGTTCGGCGACGCCGCGGTGTGGGATGGCTGGTTGAGCCGCACGCCGTTCTAGGGCGTTCACCCATGACGTTCTAGGGTCTTGACCCATGAGGGGAATCATCCTGGCCGGAGGATCCGGTACTCGGTTGTATCCCATCACGATGGGCGTCAGCAAACAGCTACTCCCGGTGTACGACAAGCCGATGATCTACTACCCGCTGTCCACTCTGATGATGGCGGGCA
>JAHFVB010000288.1 GCA_023264755.1 Mycobacterium sp.
GTCGAGGCCTGGGCCGACGGCGGCGTGCCGGTGACCGAGCAAGCCGGCGAGCTGGTGGTCACCAAGCCCATGCCGTCGATGCCCGTCTACTTCTGGAACGACCCCGACGGGGAGAAGTACCGCAAGGCCTACTTCGACAAGTATCCGGGCGTGTGGTGTCACGGTGACTGGATCACCATCACCGACCGCAAGTCGGTTGTGGTGCATGGCCGTTCGGATGCGACGCTGAACCGGATGGGCGTCCGGATGGGCAGTGCCGAGATCTACAACGCCGTCGAGGGACTGCCCGAGGTGGCCGACTGCCTGGTGGTCGGCTGCGAGCTCGACGACGGGGGCTATTGGATGCCGCTGTTCGTCGCCCTGGCCGAGCAGGTCGAATTCGACGACGAGTTGCGGGCCCGCATCGTCGCGGCCATCAAGACCGGAGCGTCGCCTAGACACGTACCCGACGACGTCATCGTCGTGCCCGGGCTGCCCCGCACCATGACGGGTAAGCGCCTGGAGATTCCGATCAAGCGAATCTTGTTGGGCGCCAAACCCTCGGACGTGCTGACGCCGTCGGCGGTGGACCGGCCCGAGCTGCTCGACGTCTTCACGGAGCATTCCCGAGCGTGACCGAGGGCGCCGTCGGCGGGGCGACCAAGGACGACGGTCCGCGGCGCGCACCGCGCAGCGCGGAGAACACCGCGGCGGCCCTGCTGTTGGCCTTCACGGTCATCGCCATCGGGTGGGCGAACTCGCCGTGGGCGCACAGTTATGCGGATTTCTGGAACACCGTCGTCGGCCTCCACGTCGGGCAGTGGCGCGCGGAGCTGACGGTCAAGCATCTGGTCAACGACGGCCTGATGACGCTGTTCTTCTTCATCGTCGGGCTCGAAGTCAAGAGCCAGTTCACCATTGGCGAGCTCACCGACCGAGCGCGCGCGGCGGTGCCCGTCGTCGCCGCGCTGGCCGGGCTGATGGTGCCGGCCATCGTCTTCCTGATCTTGAACCCGACCGGTGAGGACGCCCGCGCCTGGGGCGTGGTGATCTCCACCGACACCGCGTTTCTGGTCGGCGCGTTGGCGATCATCGGTCCGCAGTGTCCGGCCCGGCTACGTACGTTCCTGCTGACGCTGGCGGTCGTCGACGACGTCGGCGCACTGCTGGCCATCGCGCTGTTCTACTCCGAGCACGTGCGGTTGGGGCCGTTGCTGCTGGCGCTGGCACTCGTGGCGGCCCTCGCGGCGGTCCGACTGCTTCCCGTCGGCCGGGGGCCGGCGTACGCGGTGCTGGGCTTCGCGCTCTGGCTGGCGCTCTTCATGGGCGGGATCCATCCGACGTTGGCCGGAGTGGCGGTGGCGCTGCTGATTCCGGTGTTCACCCCGGAGCGCCGACGCGTCGAAGAGGCCGTGCAGGTCATCCGGGCCTTCCGACAGTCGCCCAACTCCGAGTACGCCCGGGCGGCGACCCGCAGTCTGCGCGAGTCGATTTCGATCAACGAGCGGCTGCAGACCGGGTTCGGGCCCTACGTCTCCTACCTGGTGCTGCCACTGTTCGCGTTGGCCAATGCGGGTGTGCACCTGGACGGTCACACGGTGTCGGCGGCAGTACGCTCGCCGCTGACCTGGGGCGTGGTGGCCGGGCTGGTGGTCGGCAAGTTCGTCGGCATCGCCGGTGCCACCGCCCTCGTGCGCGCCACCGGAATGGGGGTGCTGGCCCCGGGTTTGACGCTGCGCAGGGTCGCGGGCGGGGCGGCGCTGTCCGGGATAGGGTTCACCATCTCGCTGTTCATCATCGAGTTGGCGATAACGGATCCGGCCAAACAAGATCAGGCCCGCGTCGGCGTGCTGGCGGCCGCGCTGCTCGCCCTGGTGCTGGGTTGGGCGACCTTCCGGATCACCGACTGGCTCTCCCCGCCGGTGGCCGTCGGAATGACCCTGCTTCGCGAGGTCGACCCGGACCGCGACCACATTCGCGGCAATCCGAACGCGCCGCTGACGCTCGTCGAGTACGGCGACTACGAATGTCCGTTCTGTAGCCGGGCCACCGGTTCCATCGACGAGGTTCGCACGTACTTCGGGGACGAATTGCGCTATGTGTGGCGACATCTGCCGTTGGAACGCGTGCATCCGCATGCGCTGGACGCCGCTCGGGCGGCCGAAGCCGCCGGGCTACAGGGCCGATACTTCGAGCTGGGCATCAAGATGTTCGAGTTCCAGGACGAGCTGGACTGGGAGCACATCTACCGTTACGCCGACGGGATCGGACTCGACCTCGAGAAGTTCGACGAGGACGTGCATTCGGCGAAGGTGCTGCACCGGGTGCAGGACGACGCCCAGGATGCGGAAATCATGGACCTCAACTCGACGCCGACGTTCTTCGTCAACGGCAGGCGCCATCAGGGGCCGTGGGACGCCGCGAGTCTGATCCGGGCGCTGGAGCAGCCGCAGTAGCTCAACTCCATAGCGTCACATGGACTTTGGGTCGAAACCTGGTCACGCCGACACCCGATCCGCGGATCATCGCCTGGGTGCAGCGCGGGGTGGTGATGAATCGAACCAGCTCGGACACCGCGGGCTGGCGGGACGCCGGCGGCAGCGTCGCGGCCGACCACTCGCCGGAGACCTGCAGACCCGGCCCCTTCACTTGGGCGAGCCGCCCCGCCGACAGGTCCTTCGCCACCGCGAAGCCGATGGTCAGGGTGACCCCGCCGACCCGCTGGACTTCCTCGCACGCCGCGGCGTCGCTTTGGAAGATGCGCTGTTGTGCCTCGGGGATCGCGAGTTTGCGCAACATGGTGGCGATTTCGCCGTCGACGCTGCCGGCCGAAGGGCCGAGCATCCACTGCTGTTCGCGGAGCATCGCGGGCGTGGGCGTGCCGGTGGCCAGGGGACTGTCCGGCTTCACGACGGTGATGAGTTGGTACTTCAGGAAGGGCCGGATGGCCAACCCATTGGCGGCGCCCCCGTCGGCGGTGGACGATCCGGCGCCGAGCGGGCCGAGTGCGACGTCGACGGCGCGGGATTCGATCAAGTACCGGAACTGGCCGGCCGGATGCACGCTGAGCTCTACCGAGAGGTCGTCGGCGCGGGAGGAGAACAACTCGATCAGGCCGGGCGCGGCGTGCTCGGCGAATGCGCTGGATGCGGCGATGCGCAGCAGGCGCCTGCCGTGTGCGGCCTCGGTGACTTCGATTGCCGTCTGCTGCTGGAGCCCGAGGATCTCGATGGCCCGGCTGGCCAGCCGCAACCCGCCGGGGGTGAACGCCAGGCCCGCCGCGGTTCTGGCGAACAACTGGTCGTCGAGCTCCTTGCGCAGCTGTGCCACGTGCATCGATACCCCGGCATCGGACATGCCGAGCTCGGCGGCCGCGGCGTGTACGGAACCCAGCCGCACCACCGCCGAGTAGGCCCGAAGTTGTGCCGGCGTCACGAAATGAGCCTACGTTGGGCCACGTGAGTGACGAGCTTCACGACTTGGTGGCGGTCTGGCGCGCCGGCGGTACGGTGGGGACCGGGACCGTGGTGCGCACGTACTCGTCGGCACCGCGGCTGCCCGGCGCGACGATGGTGGTTGCCCCCGACGGCACCGTGAGCGGGTCGGTGTCGGGCGGCTGCGTGGAGGGCGCGGTCTACGAACTGGCCACCGAGGTGGCCGGCACCGGAGTGCCCGTCCTGCAGCGCTACGGGGTCAGCGACGACGACGCCTTCGCGGTCGGCCTGACCTGTGGCGGCACCATCGACATCTTCGTCGAACAGGTGTCGCAGCAGACCTTTCCAGAGCTCGCGGGGCTGGTCGACGACATCGACAACCACCGACCGGTCGCGGTGGCTACCGTCATCGCCCATCCGGATCCGGGCCGGGTGGGCCTGCGGCTGGTGGTGCGCGGCGCGGAGACGATGGGCTCCCTCGGCTCGGCCCGCGCGGACGCCGCCGTCACCGACGATGCGCGGGGCCTGCTGGCGGCGGGGCGGACCGAGGTGCTGACCTACGGGCCCGACGGACAGCGCCGCGGCGTAGGCATGGAGGTGTTCGTCGCCAGCCATGCCCCTCGAGCACGCATGCTGGTCTTCGGGGCGATCGACTTCGCGACCGCGCTCGCGCGCCAGGGCTCGCTGTTGAACTACCGGGTGACGGTGTGCGACGCCCGCCCGGTGTTCGCGACGTCGGCGCGCTTCCCGACGGCCGACGAGGTCGTGGTCGACTGGCCGCACCGCTACCTGGCCGCCCAGGCCGAGGCCGGTGCCATCGACGCACGCACGGTCATCTGCGTGCTGACCCACGACCCGAAGTTCGACGTTCCCCTGCTCGAGGTCGCCTTGCGACTGCCGGAGGTCGGCTACGTCGGGGCGATGGGCTCGCGCCGGACGCACGACGACCGCATCGCCCGGTTGCAGGCGGCCGGGCTGAGCGAGCCCGAGCTCGCAAGGCTGTCCAGCCCGATCGGCTTGGACCTCGGGGCACGCACGCCGGAGGAGACCGCAGTCTCCATCGCCGCCGAGATCATCGCAGGTAGATGGGGTGGCAGCGGGCGGCCATTGACCTTGGCGGAGGGACGAATCCACCGGCCGGAAGGCGAACAGGGGCAAAGTGGCGCGGGCGACGATGGGGCCCAGCCTAGCGAGTTAAGCGATTCCTTAACTCGCTATTGACGGGTTGGTCAGGGCGGCTGAGACTGGGGCTCCCTTCGATGGATGTGAGGCCCGTCACATGCAGGTTCCTGGACCCTTCGAGTACGAACGGGCGACCAGCGTCGACCACGCCGTCGGTCTGCTGGACCGACTGGGCGACGGTGCGCTGATCGTCGCGGGTGGGCACAGCCTGCTGCCGATGATGAAGCTGCGCATCGCCAACCCCGAGTACCTCGTCGACATCAACGACCTCGCGTCCGAACTGGGCTACGTCGTGATCGACCCGACGTCGGTTCGCCTCGGGGCCATGACGCGCCACCGCGAAGTGTTGGAGTCTGGACCACTCGCGCTGGTGTGCCCGATCTTCGCCGACGCCGAACGGGTGATCGCCGACCCCGTCGTGCGCAACCGCGGCACCGTCGGTGGGTCGCTCTGCCAGGCCGACCCCGCCGAGGACCTGACGACGGTGTGCATGGTGCTCGACGCGGTGTGTGTGGCCCGCGGCCCCGGCGGGACCCGGGAGGTACCGATCGACGACTTCCACGAAGGCCCGTACGAGACGTCGCTGGCGCACAACGAGCTGCTGACCGAGGTGCGAATTCCGTTGCGGCGTCACATGTCCAATGCCTACGCGAAGGTGGAGCGCCGGGTGGGGGACTGGGCGGTGGCCGCCGTCGGGGCGGCCGTGACACTGGACGCCGGCCATGGCGAGTTCGTCGCCGCGCGAGTCGGATTGACCGCGGTGAATTCCGACCGCGACGGGCTGCGGGCGCTCTCGGAGTTCCTGGTGGGCCAGCCGGCGACCGAGCAGACCTTCGCCGCGGCGGGCCGGCTGGCGGAGCAGGCCTGCGAACCGGTGTCCGACATGCGGGGCAGTGCCGACTACAAGCGCCACCTGGCCTCCGAACTGACCATCCGAACGTTGCGTACGTCCGTCGAACGGGTGCGCAATGCACCTGCCTCCCAAGGGAATTAGAGGTAGCTCCATGCAGGTGAACATGACCGTCAACGGCGAGCCGGTGAGCGCCGACGTCGAACCGCGGATGCTGCTGGTGCACTTCCTGCGCGACCAGCTACGGCTGACCGGCACGCACTGGGGGTGCGACACGTCCAACTGCGGAACCTGCGTGGTGGCGGTGGATGGTGAGCCGGTCA
This sequence comes from Mycobacterium sp., assembly GCA_023264755.1. Classification (GTDB taxonomy): domain Bacteria; phylum Actinomycetota; class Actinomycetes; order Mycobacteriales; family Mycobacteriaceae; genus Mycobacterium. Next base: position 5,769 of record JAHFVB010000288.1, read on the forward strand.
AGTCCTGCACCATGCTCGCCGTCATGGCCTCGGGCCACGAGATCCGCACGGTCGAGGGGCTGGAAGTCGACGGGAAGTTGGACCCCGTCCAGGAGGGCTTCATGCAATGCCACGGATTGCAGTGCGGCTTCTGCACTCCCGGAATGATGATCACCGCGCGGGCGCTGCTCGATCGCGATCCCGACCCCGATGAAGCCACCATCCGGGAAGCCATCTCCGGGCAGATCTGTCGCTGCACCGGTTACACCACCATCGTGCGGTCGGTCCAGTGGGCGGCGGCCCACTCGGAGCGAGTGGGAGTCGAGCAATGACGACACTAGAGGCACGCCCACCGTCGGAGCAGGACCTGGCCGACAATGACCAGAAGCCGTGCGGGTACGGCCGGATGCTGCGCAAGGAGGACCCACGCTTCATCCGCGGCCGCGGCACCTATGTCGACGACATCAGCCTGCCCGGCATGCTGCACCTGGCGATTCTGCGGTCGCCGTATGCGCACGCGAAGCTCAACTCCATCGACGTCTCTGCGGCGCAGGCACATCCAAAGGTCAAGGCCGTCGTCACCGGGGCCGATCTCGCCGCCAAGGGCCTGGCGTGGATGCCGACGCTGTCCAACGACGTCCAAGCGGTGCTGGCCACCGACAAGGTGCGCTTCCAGGGCCAGGAGGTGGCCTTCGTCGTCGCCGAGGACCGCTATTCGGCCAGGGATGCCCTGGAACTCATCGACGTGGACTACGAGCCGCTCGATCCGGTGGTCAACGTGCGCACGGCGCTCGATCCGGCGGCCCCGGTCATCCGGACCGACCTGGAGGGCAAGACCGACAACCACTGCTTCGACTGGGAGACCGGTGACGCCGCCGCCACCGATGCCGCCTTCGCCAAGGCCGACGTCGTCGTCACCCAGGAGATCGTGTATCCGCGGGTACA
>JAHFVB010000289.1 GCA_023264755.1 Mycobacterium sp.
TCCCCGTGACTCGGGCCGTGCCGGAGCCGCCCAGCGTCCGGAGCCCTGGCGGGCCCGCACCCGGACCGATTCCGTACCCGGGGGCAGCGCCATACGGAGCTCCGCTCTACGGCGCCGACGGCACGCCGCTCGATCCCGGGCTACCCCAAGCACCCCCACCAGGGGCGCCACGCGAACCGGGTCCGCCACCGCCAGGATCGGAACCGTTCGTCGTGCCCAATCCGGCGAAGAGCCAGCCCACGCCGGGGGCGCCGCCACCAAACGTGGTCGTGCCATCGCCGTGAACCGTCATCACACCAAGGTCGTCAGTAGGAAGGGGCCACTTCAGTGAGAGACAATCTGGGCGGCGCCATTTGGCGGCTCACGATCTTCCTGACGGTCTGTGCGCTCGGTCTGTTCGGGCTGCTTGCCATCTTTGCCCAGCTGAGATTTCAGGACGAGCGGACCTATCGAGCCCAGTTCAGCGATGTGTCCGGCCTCATCGTCGGCGACTTCGTGCGCATCGCGGGGGTCGAGGTCGGAAAAGTCAAGAGCGTTGCGGTTCAGGATGATTCCACGGTGCTGGTGGGATTCACCACCGACGACTCGGTGGTCCTGACGCAAGGTAGCAAGGCAGTCATCCTGTACGACAACCTGATTGGCGACCGATATCTCAGCCTGGAGGAGGGTGCCGGCGGAACGAGGGCACTGCCGGCCGGCGGGACCATCCCGCTAGATCACACGTCCCCGGCCCTGGACCTGGACGCACTCATCGGAGGATTCCGGCCCCTGTTCCGAGCGCTCAACCCCGACCAGGTGAACGCGCTCTCGGGTCAACTGATCGCAGCGCTTCAGGGCCAAGGCTCGACGTTCCAGACGTTCTTCGCGCATACGGCGGAGCTGACCGGCGCCCTTGCTGATCGTGACAAGGTGATCGGCGACGTCATCGTCAACCTCAAGGTGCTGCTGGGCTCGCTCGGAGACCAGAGCACGCGATTCGCCAAGGCCGTCGACTCACTGAGCACGCTGATGGGGACGCTGGCCGATCGCAAAGTCGACATCGCCAACGCCGTGGCCTACGGAAACGAAGCGGCCGGCACGTTCGCCGACCTACTGTCCCAGGCGCGTCCGCCTGCACAGAAGGCAGTGCGCGAGACGGACCGAGCCGCCGGCCAGGTGATGTCCGACCACGACTACGTCGACCATCTGTTGGCCATCCTGCCCGACGCCTACGCACATCTGAACCGCCAGGGCATCTATGGCGACTACTTCTCCTTCTATCTCTGTGACCTCGTCCTGAAGGTCAACGGAAAGGGCGGTCAGCCGGTGTACATCAAGGTCGCCGGGCAGTCCTCGGGGAGGTGCGCGCCGAAGTGAAGTCCTTCCAGGAGCGCAATCCGTTCACCATCGGGCTCATCGGCGTGAGTCTGACCCTGGCGATCATCGTCGGCGCGTTGAACTTCACCAGACTGCCATTCCTCAACCAAGCCAGAACGTACTCGGCATATTTCGCGGAGGGCGGGGGACTGCTCTCCGGCTCCGCGGTACAGGTTTCAGGCGCACCGGTGGGTGCGGTACGAGACATCTCATTGGCTGGTGACCGGGTGCTGGTCACCTTCACCGTCGACAAGTCGATCCGCATCGGCGATCGGACCGAGGCAGCCATCAAGACCAAGAGCGTGCTCGGCGCGAAGATCCTCGAGGTATTCCCGCGTGGCAGTGGTCAATTGGACCAGGCCATCCCACTAGAGCGGACCAAGTCGCCCTATCAGCTCCCTGACGCGCTGGGCGACCTGAGCATGACGATCAGCGGGCTCAACACCGACCAGATCTCGGATTCGCTTACCGTGCTGGCGAATACGTTCAAGGACACTCCGCCCGAGCTCAAGGTCGCAGTCGAGGGTGTCGCTCGGTTCTCGGCCACCCTCGACCAGCGCGACGCGGAACTCCGATCCTTGCTGACCAACGCCAAGAAGGTAACCGGCGTGCTGGCCGATAGAAGCGACCAGGTCGTCAAATTGCTGGCCGACACCAACGCGCTGCTGGTTCAGCTGCGAACACAGAGCAACGCGCTCGATTCGCTGTCGATGAACATCGTCGCCGTGACTGGCCAAATCAAGGGCTTCATCGCTGACCAGCGCGGCATCTTGAAGCCCGCGTTGGACAAGCTGAACGGCGTGCTGGCCACGATCGAGAATCGGAAGAAAGAGGTGCAACAGTCGATCAAGGGGTTGAACGGGTATGCCCTCGCACTGGGTGAGGCGGTCTCGTCGGGCCCCTTCTTCAAGGCCTATCTGGCCAACCTGTTCCCCGGCCAGTTCGTCCAACCGTTCGTCGATGCCGCGTTCTCCGATCTCGGCCTCGACCCCAATGTGTTGTTGCCCTCCCAGCGCGGTGACCCTCAAACCGGCCAACCGGGAACGCCTCCGCTGCCGATGCCCTATCCGCGCACCGGCCAGGGCGGCGATCCGAAATTGAACCTGCCCGACGCGATTACCGGCAATCCGGGGGATCCTCGCTACCCGTATCGCGAACCGCTGCCTGCCCCACCTCCAGGCGGGCCCCCTCCGGGACCACCCGCGGGGTACGAACCCACGCCGGCGCCGTCTGCTCCCGCGACCGCAGGGCCTGCGGCGCCCGGGCCGGCGGGGGTGACGGTGGTGCCGCTACCCGCACCGGGTCCGGCCGAACCCGCGACGCCGACTCCTGAAGGGGGTCAGTCATGAATTGGGCGCGTGTTCGCATCGCCTTGGCCGTGGCGTTCGTGCTCGTTCTGACCGCGGGAGTCGTGACGCTCACCAGGGCGACGGCCAGCGGTGGAAGGATCCACGCCACTGCGTACTTCGACAATTCGAACGGATTGTTCCCCGGTGACGAGATTCGAGTCCTCGGCATACCGATCGGCTACATCGACACCATCACTCCGGAGCCGCAGCGTGCGAAGGTGACCTTTTGGTATGACGCCAAGTACAAGGTCCCCGCCGACGCGAAGGCCGTGATCTTGTCACCGTCATTGGTGACGTCGCGGGCGATTCAATTGACGCCCGCTTACCGCACCGGGCAGGTGATGGCAGACCATGCGGTCATCCCCATCGAACGCACCGCCGTTCCCATGGAGTTCGACGACCTCCGCAAGCAACTGGAGAAGCTGAGCGATGCGTTGCAGCCGACACAGCCCGGCGGGGTGAGCACCCTTGGGGCGTTCATCAATACGGCCGCCGACAACCTGAGAGGCAATGGGGCCGACATCCGCGACACCATCGTCAAACTCTCGCAGGCATTTTCGATACTGGGCGACCACAGTGACGACATCTTCGGCACCGTCCACAACCTGTCGGTTCTGGTGTCCGCGCTGCAGAGCAGTACCGACCTGTTGCGCCAGCTCAACATCAACCTCGCAGCGGTCACCACGCTGCTCGCCAACGGACCCAACGAAGTAGGTCAGGCCGTGAACAGCATCAACGACGTCGTCGACGACGTAAGGAGCTTCATCGCCGACAACAAGGAGACGCTGGGCACCACGACCGACAAGCTGGCGTCGGTGACCCAGATTCTCGTGGAGAGCAAGGACGATCTGAAACAGACCCTGCACGTCGTACCGAACGCGCTGATTAACTTCACCAACATCTACCAACCCGCTCAGGGCACACTCACCGGTGCCCTCGCGCTGAACAACTTCGCGAACCCCATCGATTTCTTGTGTTCGGCGATACAGGCCGCGTCCCGGCTCGGCGCCGAAGAGTCGGCCAAACTGTGCGTCCAGTACCTAGCTCCGATCATCAAGAACCGCCAGTACAACTTCCCGCCCATCGGAGCCAACCCGTTCGTGGGCACCGCGGCCAGGCCGAACGAACTGTCCTACAGCCAGGATTGGCTGCGCCCGGACTACGTTCCGCCGCCCGCTACGCCCGCGGATGCCGCTGCCGCTGCCGCCGAGGCTCCGCCACTGGCTGCGGAAGCGCCACCCGGTCTGGACCCGGTCGCCGCCGCAGCACCCGCCGCCGCATCGACCGATCCGGCCGCTGGGCTACCGGGTCTGATGGTTCCAACCGCGGGAGGATGACGATGCGAACGATCGGCAAGGCAAGACTCCTGACGCTCCTGGTGGCAGCCGCGGCAGGACTGTCCGGTTGTGGCTGGCACGGATTGAACTCCCTGCCACTGCCGGGAACAGCGGGTGGTGGACCCGGTGCGTACACCGTGCAGGCCGAACTGCCAGACGTGGCCAACATTCAGGAGAACTCCCGCGTGCGCGTCGGGGACGTCACCGTCGGCAACGTCACCAAGATCCAGCGGAAGGACTGGCACGCACTTCTGACGATGACCCTCGATCCCAACGTGGTCCTGCCGGCCAATGCGACGGCGACGATCGGGCAGACGAGCCTGCTCGGATCGCTGCACGTCGAGCTGGCACCGCCCAAGGACGCGGCCCCGGTCGGCCGGCTGCATGACGGATCGTTCATTCCGCTCGCCTCGGGCGGCACCTATCCCTCCACCGAACGCACCTTGGCCGCACTGTCGATGGTGCTCAACGGAGGCGGTGTCGGTCAGCTCCAGGACATCACCCAGGCGCTCAGCGTCGCGTTCGCCGGCCGAGAGGATGACCTGCGCAGCCTGATCGGGCAGCTAGACCAGTTCGTGGCCAACGTCAACTCGCAACGGGATGACATCATCGCCGCCAACGAGAGCCTGGCCAGCCTGGCGGGACAGTTCGCGGCGCAGGAACCGGTGGTGGACGCCGCACTCAAGAACATCCCAGATGCGCTGGCAGTGCTGAAGGAACAACGACAACATTTCGTCGACGCACTGGACACCCTGGGCAAGTTCAGCGCACTGGCCGCAGATTCAGCCAACCAGACCAAGGACGCTCTGGTGAAGGAGTTGAAGGACGTCGGGCCAGTGCTGCAGTCGCTGGCCGATGCCGGGCCCGCGCTGACTCGATCGCTGAACCTCTACGGGACCCTGCCGTTCCCAACGGAACAGCTCGCCAACTGGGTTCGAGGCGACTATGCCAACCTGACGGCCGTCATCGATCTAACCCTGAGCCGCCTCGACGCCGGCTTCTTCACCGGCACTCGGTTCGAGGGCGCGCTCACCAGGCTCGAGCTGCAGTGGGGGCGGACCATCGGGCAGATGCCCAGCCCCTATACGGCCGGAAACCCCCTCGTCGCGCCATATCACTGGAATGGGCCCTAACCATGCATCTTTCGAGACGAATTCTCGTCCAGCTGGCCGTGTTCCTGGTCGTGGCCGCCATCGCGATGTGCGTCATGCTGTTCGGATACGTCAAGGCGCCGGCACTGTTCTTCGGAATCGGTCGCTATACGGTGACGGTGGAGCTGCCGGCCACCGGAGGCCTCTACAAGACCGCCAACGTCACCTACCGAGGTACGGAGGTGGGACGTGTCACAGCCGTCGACTTGACCAAGGACGGCGGCGTCAAAGCCACCCTTTCGCTCGACGCCGCCGTCAAGATCCCCGCGGATCTCGACGCGGAGGTGCACAGCACCTCGGCGGTCGGTGAACAGTACGTCGCGCTGCTGCCGCGCTCCGGCGGCTCCGCTCCGCTCAAGGACGGCGACGTGATACCGGAGTCGCGGGCAGTGGTGCCTCCCGACATCAACGCGCTGCTGGACAGCACTAGCCGCGGTCTCGATGCGATCCCAGGCGACAACTTGCAGACCGTGGTGGACGAGTCCTACACCGCCTTTGGCGGTTTGGGACCGGAGCTCTCGCGAATCGTCCGGGGGTCGACGACCTTGGCCTTGGATGCGCGCAAGAATCTCGACCCCATGCTCACTCTGATCGATCAATCGAAGCCGGTACTGGACACCCAGAGCGATACCGCCGATTCGATCCAGGCTTGGGCAAACAACTTGGCGAAGATCACCGGATCGCTGCGCGACCACGATCCGGCGGTAGTCGGCGTACTGCGCGATGCGGGGACGGCAGCCGAGGAGGTGCGCAGCCTCTTCGACCGGCTACGGCCCACGTTGCCGATCCTGTTGTCGAACCTGGTGACGGTGAACCAAGTGGCGATCGCCTACCATCCGAGCATCGAGCAGATCCTGGTGCTCGTGCCGACCGCAACGGCCGACCTGCAGGCGATCGGCGTCGCGAACCGCAACACGAAGCAGGCCTATACCGGCCAATATCTGAGCTTCAATCTCAACCTCAACCTGCCCTCGACGTGCAGCACGGGATTCCTTCCAGCCCAGCAGCTTCGAGGCATGGCCGCAGAGGACTCACCGCCGCGTCCGCCCGGCGACGTGTACTGCCGGGTCCCGCAGGATTCGACGCTCAACGTTCGCGGTGCGCGCAACTATCCGTGTATCACACGGCCGGGAAAGCGTGCGGCGACGGTGAAGTTGTGCGAGAGCGACGAGCCATACGTTCCGTTGAACGACGGCTTCAACTGGAAGGGCGATCCCAACGCGACGTCGACCGGTCAGGCCATCCCGGAGCTTCCGCCAGGGCCGCCCGCTGCTGCGGCGCTTCCCGCTCCGCCGCCACCGCCGGCCTCCCCGCCTGTGGCGATCGCCGACTACGACCCGGCTACCGGTACGTATGTGGCGCCCGACGGGCGGGTCTACATCCAGAGCGATCTCGCCGCCAACTCAGGAAGTGAGCAGACATGGCAAAGCATGCTGATACCGCCGGGGAGCTGATGGAGTCTGGGGTAAGAGGTGGTGTGTCCGCCGATGCCGATG
>JAHFVB010000623.1 GCA_023264755.1 Mycobacterium sp.
GCTCATCCGACCGGACGGCGCCGTTCAGGTGGGCTGGGACCCGCGGCGGGCGAAGCTGGTCCGTCCCCCCGCCGGGCTGAGCGCACCCGCCCTGGCCGACCTGTTGCGGACCATGCAATCGGGCGTCACCGACGCCGAACTGCGCACGCTGGCCCTCGGGCACGGCCTCCCCGACACGGCGATGTCCGAGCTCGTCGCGTCGTTGACCGAGGCTGACCTGGTCACCAGCGCCCGTCCCCGCATCCGCACGGCGTCGGTGCGCATCCATGGCCGCGGTCCGCTCTCGGAGCTGCTGACCAGCGGACTGCGCTGTTCGGGCGCCCGGATTCGCCACAGCAACCTCGGCCACGCCGCAGTGACGGCTGGCACCGCGGACCTGGTGGTGTTGACCGACGTCCTGGTCTGCGAACCGCGGCTGGTGCGCAACCTGCACGAGGCGAAGGTGCCCCACCTACCCGTACACATCCGCGACGGCACCGGGCTGATCGGCCCGCTCGTCATCCCCGGGGTAACCAGCTGCCTGCGCTGCGCCGACCTGCACCGTAGTGATCGCGATGCCGACTGGCCCGCGGTGGCCGCACAACTCCGGGGTGCCGTCGGCATCGCCGACCGAGCCACCGTGCTCGCCACCGCAGCATTGGCACTCAATCAGGTGCACCGCGTCATCCGGGCCATCGGCGCCGGGCCCGACGCGCGCACCAACGAGCCGTTGCCGACCCTGGACACCACCCTCGAGTTCGACGTCGACGCGGGCACGACGTCGGCCCGGCGGTGGTCACGGCATCCCCGTTGCCAGTGTTAGGCCACGACGTTGCCAGTGTTGGGCCGCGACCTCGGGAGCACGGTCGGTCAGCTGGCCGCCGCGCTGTTCGGTACGTCACAGGAGGCCACTTATTTCAGTCGTGGACAATGGTCGCGTGGCAGACATCAGGCGCGGCCAAGCCGCCCGTAACGCGAAGCTGGCGAGCTTGCCGGTCGGCATCGCAGGACGCGCGGCACTCGGCTTCGGCAAACGACTGACCGGCAAGTCCAAGGACGACGTCAATGCAGAGTTGATGGAGAAGGCGGCCAACCAGCTCTTCACCGTGCTCGGTGAGCTCAAGGGCGGAGCCATGAAGGTCGGCCAGGCACTCTCGGTGATGGAGGCCGCCGTCCCCGAACAGTTCGGCGAGCCCTACCGAGAAGCCCTGACCAAGCTCCAGAAGGATGCGCCGCCGCTACCCGCCGCCAAGGTGCACCGCGTGCTCGACGCCCAGCTCGGAACCAAGTGGCGCGACCGATTCACCTCCTTCGACGACCAGCCCGTCGCCTCGGCCAGCATCGGCCAGGTGCACAAGGCGGTCTGGGCCGACGGACGCGACGTCGCCGTGAAGATTCAGTACCCGGGCGCCGACGAGGCCCTGCGGGCGGACCTGAAGACCATGAAGCGGATGGTCTCGGTGTTTCGGCAACTCTCCCCCGGCGCCGACGTCCAGGGCGTCGTCGACGAACTCATCGAACGCACCGAGATGGAGCTGGACTACCGGCTCGAAGCCGAGAACCAGCGCGCATTCGCCAAGGCCTACCAGAACCACCCGCACTTCGTCGTGCCCGCCGTCGTCGCCAGCGCGCCCAAGGTCGTCATCGCCGAGTGGATGGAAGGCATTCCGCTGGCGAAGATCATCCGCGACGGCACCGTCGAACAGCGCGACCTCATGGGCAGCCGCTTGTTCGAGCTCACCTACGACGCCCCGCGCCGGCTCGAACTGATGCACGGCGACGCCCATCCCGGCAACTTCATGCTGCTACCCGAGGGCAAGATGGGCGTCATCGACTTCGGCGCCGTCGCGCCGATGCCCGGCGGCATCCCGATCGAGTTGGGCCTGATGGTCCGCTACGCACTCGAGAAGGACTACGACAACCTGCTCCCGACGATGGAGAAGGCCGGTTTCATCCAAAAGGGCCAACAGGTTTCGTCTCGGGAGATCGACGACCTGTTGCGCCAGTACGTCGAACCCCTTCAGGTGGAAGTCTTCCACTACACCCGCAAGTGGCTGCAGAAGATGGCCGCGGCCAACATGGACATCACCGTCGACTCCATCAAGACGGCCCGTCAGATGGACATTCCAGCCATGCTGGCCATCCCGATGAGGGTCATCGCGTCCAACGTCGCGATCTCGTGTCAGCTAGATGCCCACATCCCCACGAAAGCCCTTGCCACCGAACTGATTCCGGGATTCGCCGCGGCCTGTGGTTCCGCCTGACACGCAATACGGCGTCAGACGGAACCCCCTCAGGCAGCCGCGGGATTCTCTTGCGGGTTCTGC